>NZ_JBEXJK010000853.1:0-1017 GCF_040609095.1 Kitasatospora sp. NPDC004799 | reverse complement strand
CAACCCGCACCGGCGGCGAGCAGCGTCAGGCCGGCCGCGGTGGGGGAATGGATCGCCGTGTTGCGGTCCCGCAGGGTGGCGATCAGCCCGGCCGTCCGCACCGGGGCCGCCCGGCGGCTGGTCGGCTACGCGGTGCCCGCCCCCGGCGGCCGGATCGACCCCGAGGCGCTGCGCCGCACCCTCGCCCTGACCCTGCCCGACCACCTCGTCCCCGCCGTCGTGGTGCCGCTGCCCGCCCTGCCGCTGGGCCCCGACGGCACCCTCGACCGCGACCGGCTGCCCGACCCCGGCCCGGCCGCGCCCGCCGTGCGCCACGTCACCCCCCGCACCCCCGCCGAACGCGCGCTGGCCGGGATCTGGTCCGAGGTGCTGCGGCTGGAGCGGGTCGGCGCCGACGACAACTTCTTCGACCTCGGCGGCGACTCCATCCTCGGCATCCAGGTGGTGGCCCGCTCCCGGCAGGCCGGGCTGGCGGTGACCTCCCGGGACCTCTACCGCCACCAGACCGTCGCCGCGCTGGCCCGGGCCGCGGAGGACGCCCAGGCCCCCGCCGCGCCCGCACCGGTGGCCGCCGCCGGGGAGGCCGTGCCGACCCCGATCCAGCGCTGGTGGTTCGGCCACGCCGGCGGCCGGGCCGGCCACTTCAACCAGGCCGTCTCCCTGCTGCTGCCCGCCGACCTGGACCGGGCGGCCCTGGCGGCGGCCCTGGACGACGTGGTCGCCCACCACGACGCGCTGCGCTCGGCGTTCACCGCCCCGGACGGCGCCGGCGCCGTGCGCTGGCGGACCGGGGAGCCGGCCCCCCGGGCCACCCTGGCCCGGCACACCGGCCCGGACGGGGACACCCCGCACTTCGGCCCGTACGACCTGGCCGGCGGCGGGCCGCTGCTGCGCGCCGTCGTGCACGAGCGCGCTGAGGGACGGCCCCCGGTGCTGCACCTGTCCGCCCACCACCTGGTGGTCGACGGGGTCTCCTGGCGGGTGCTGCTGGAGGACCTCGACACCGCCTACCGCGCC
>NZ_JBEXJK010000852.1:0-1020 GCF_040609095.1 Kitasatospora sp. NPDC004799 | reverse complement strand
GTCGGCACCCGTGAGGGTGTCGGTGAGCCGGCCGAAGCCCTGCTGGGCGATGGCGGCGAGCAGCTCGCGGTGGGTGGGGAAGTAGCGGCGGGGCGCGCCGTGCGAGACGCCGGCGCGGCGGGCGATCTCGCGCAGCCCGAGCGCCTGGACGCCGCCCTCGGCCACCAACTCGACGCCTGCGGCCACCAGTCGGGCCCGCAGGTCCCGTTCCTGTTCGGTCATGGAGACACTGTCTACCAGCTGGCTGTAGACAGTGTCTACTCGCGCTCGCGAGGGCGCTCCGGGCAGAATCGGCCGCATGGACGAAGGCGGTGAGCCGGCCTGCTGGCTGGACCGGGTGTGCCCCGCGTGCGGACGGCTGCGCGAGCGGCCCGGACCGGGCCCCTGCGAGAACTGCGGCGCGGACGGCGACGAGAACGGCGAGCGGCCCGGGACGGGGGAGCCCACGTCCCCGCACAGCTGAACCCCGGCCCGGCCGGGCGGCCGGACCGGGGCGGTGAGCCGGTCGGACGGCGCCGGGTGCGGCGCCGCGCGAAGCCCGCGACCGCGGCCCGCTACTGCTGGGACGGCGGCTGGTCGCGGAACTGGTCCTTGAGCTTTTCCTGGGCGGTGTCGACCTGACTGCTGTACTTGCCCTGGGTGCGTTCGTCGAAGGCGTCGCCCGCCTTGTCGACGGCCTTGTCGGCCTGCTCCTCGTGGCCCTTCAGCAAGCTCTTGAGCTTATCCAACATGGACATCTGGTCACACTCCTGGATGAGACGCCCCCACCCCTCCAATATCGCCGTCCGCGCTTCGGTCCGCATCCCGCAAAGCGTGTGCGGAGGCTTGGCAACGGGATCCCGATCATGTCAAATCGTGACCTCACGGCCCGTCGGAAGGAGTCGCCCTGATGCTGCGCACCCGTCGCTCCACCTCCCCGCTCGACCGTTCCCGCCGCGGAACGGGTCCGGGTCGATGCCGCGGACGTCCACCCCGCCGTCCCGCGAGCGGGCGGTGAGCTCGACCTTCATGCCCATCGCC
>NZ_JBEXJK010000851.1:0-1031 GCF_040609095.1 Kitasatospora sp. NPDC004799 | reverse complement strand
GACGCCGCCGGCGGCCGAGGTGCCTTGGCCGGGCGGCCCGGCCGGCCGGGCCGACGACTGGTTCTGGGACGCCGTCGAGCAGGAGGATCTGCAGTCGCTGGCCGACGCGCTGGACTCCGGGGACGAAACCCTGCG
Source organism: Kitasatospora sp. NPDC004799 (assembly GCF_040609095.1). NCBI lineage: Bacteria > Bacillati > Actinomycetota > Actinomycetes > Kitasatosporales > Streptomycetaceae > Kitasatospora > Kitasatospora sp. NPDC004799. Next base: position 896 of record NZ_JBEXJK010000851.1, on the reverse strand, counting down.
CACCTCGCTCTGTGCTGTTCTGCCGGTGCTGTCCTCGTGGCGCCGTCGTCGGGCGGTGGAGTCGACGATCGACGGCTGGCGTTACCAGGTCGAGTGGAAGCCCGCTGCGGCTGCTCCTGGGGCGGTCCTGTCCGGAGAGTGGCTGGTGGTGGCGGAGGACGCCACCGCCGGGTTGGTGGAGGCCTGCGCCTCGGTGCTGTCCGGGCACGGTGCTTCGGTGCGTCGGGTGGTGTCGGCGGGGCTGTCCCGGGCCGAATTGGCTGCCGCGGTGGCCGGTTCGCCGGTGGCGGGCGTGCTGGCGGTGGTGTCGGGTGCGGAGTCGGCGTTGACGCTGGTGCAGGCGCTCGGGGACGCGGCGGTGGCCGCGCCGCTGTGGCTGGTGACGAGTGGTGCGGTGTCGACGGGCCGTGCGGACCGGGTGCGCGATGCCGGTCTGGCGCAGGTCTGGGGCCTGGGCCGGGTGGTGGCGCTGGAGCACCCGGAGCGCTGGGGTGGTCTGGTGGACGTCCCGGAGACGCTCGACGAGCGTGCCCGGGGCCGTCTGGCGGCCGTGCTGGCCGGTCTGGAGGACGAGGACCAGGTGGCCGTGCGTGCTTCCGGTGTCTTCGTGCGCCGGCTCGTCCGTGCCTCGGGTGCGGTCGCGGAGGCGTGGACTCCGCGCGGCACGGTCCTGGTCACCGGTGGGACGGGCGCCCTGGGCGCCCACGTGGCCCGGTGGCTGGCGGGTGGCGGGGCGGAGCACGTGGTGCTGACCAGCCGTCGCGGCCCGGACGCTCCGGGCGCGGTCGAGCTGCGGGACGAGCTGGAGAACGCGGCCAGGAACTCGCCGCCGCCCTCGACCGGATTGGCGACCGACGGGTTCACCGCGGGCAGGTGGAAGGCGAAGACGTCCCCGT
>NZ_JBEXJK010000850.1:0-1036 GCF_040609095.1 Kitasatospora sp. NPDC004799 | reverse complement strand
GGCGCGCCGGCCCGGACCCGAAGATCCAGGCCGTGCGCAGGCCCGCCCGCCGGTACGGCGCCCAACTGCTCGCCGCCGACGGCAGGTTCGCCGAACTCTGCGCGACGAGCCGCCCGGAGCAATGGTCCGAGGACGGCGTCCACCCGACCCCGGCCGGCCACGCCGCGCTCGCGGCGGCCTGGCTGCGCCTGGTCGCCTGACCGGGCCGGGGCGGAGCGCGTACCCGGGCCCGCCGTCACGCCGACAGCCGTGCCGCCACCGGGCGGTGGTCGCTGCCGGTGGCGGGCAGGGTCCAGGTGGCGGTCGCGGGCAGGTCGCGGGTGAGCACGTGGTCGATCCGGACCAGCGGGAACGCGGTGGGCCAGCTGAAGCCGAAGCCGGTACGGGCCGGGGTGAGCCGGCCGGTGAGCGGGGCGAGCGCGCGGTCGTCCGCGGCGGTGTTGAGGTCGCCCAACAGCACGACCCGGCGCAGCGGTTCGGCGTCCAGGGCCCGGGCGAGGGCGGCGATGTCGTGGTCGCGGTGGGCGGTGGCGAAGCCGGTGACGGTCGTGCGCACCGAGGCGAGGTGGGCGACGTAGACGGCCAACGGCCCACCGGGGGCGAGGACTTCGGCCCGCAGCGAGCGGTTCCAGCCCGGGTCGATGACCAGCCGCCGGGACTCCGTCACCGGGTAGCGGCTCCACAGCGCGACGGTGCCGGTGCGGGCGTGGTGGGGCAGCGCCCCCTCCAGTACGGCCCGGTAGGCGGGCAGGGCGGCGTCGGTGACCTCCTCCAGCGCGACCAGGTCCGGGTGCGCGGCGAGCAGTGCGCGGGCGGTGCCGGCCGGGTCCGGGTTGGCGGCGTGCACGTTGTGGGTGACCACCGTCAGCCCCTCCCCGCCGGCCCCGCCGCCCCCGCCGGCCGGCGCCGGGCCGGACAGCAGCAGCGGCCCGAAGACCACCGCCCACACCACGGCCAGCACCCCGCCCGCGCAGGCCGCCGCCGGTGCCCGGCGCAGCGCCGCGCACAGCAGCGCCGCCACCGCCACCAGGGCGCT
>NZ_JBEXJK010000849.1:0-1039 GCF_040609095.1 Kitasatospora sp. NPDC004799 | reverse complement strand
GTCGGCGACGGCCGCCCGGGCCGAGGCCGCCAGGAAGGCCCGCTCCACCCCGGCCGCGGCCAGCGCGCCGGCCGCCACCCGCCGCATCAGCTGCTCCAACCGGACGCCCCGGTAGAGCAGTTCCGGGTCCTGGGCGGCATCGGCCCAGCCCCGGGCGGCCGAGCTGAGCCGGCGCTGCTCCCCCAGCGCCTCGCGGCCCTCCGCCAGCCACCCGCGCAGCCGGGGCCAGGCCTGCGGCAGCCCGTGGTGGGACAGCTCGACGGTGTCCCGGTCCACCACCACCAGCCGGGCCCGGACCAGCCGTTCCATCACCTCGGGCACGCCCGGTTCGTCGAACTCCGCCCGCCGGACCGGCCGTCGGGTGCCCTCGTCACCGCCCGGCACCAGGTCGAGAGCCGGCACCGACCCACCGCCCGGCGCCAGCCCCTCGCCCAGGGCCGTCGCGCCGCCGGCGGCCTCCTCGCCGGCGGCGAGCAACTCCCCGCCGAGCCGCAGGAACACCGCCTGCGCCCGGGCCTGGTCGCACGGCTCCAGCCCGTTGTACAGCGACTCCGCCGTCCGGGCCAACGCGCCCTCGAAGCCTCCGGTGGCCTGGAACCCGGCCAGGGTCAGCGCGTTGCCGCTGCGCCTGCGCCAGGTCTCCAGCAGGGCCGTGGACACCAGCGGCAGCGCGCCCGGCTGCTGCGCGGCGGTCGAGATCAGCACGGCCTGCAGGGCGCCCTCGACGGTACAGCCGGACCGTAACGCCGGCTCGGTGATCGCCCGCCGTAACTCGTCCGGCGCCGGGCGCCCCACCGCCAGCACCCCGTGCCGGCCGGCCTCGGCCAGCCCCGGGTGCTCGGCGAACAGCGATCCGCACTGGTCCGAGCGGAGCACCAGCACCACCCGGCAGCGGGGCGGCGCCGCCACCGGCAGCCCGGCGAGCACCTCGTCCGGACCGGGTGAACAGCTGGACGTCGAAGAACTCGGTGCTCCACTGGACCGGACGCTCCCCGCCCTCGTCGGTCACGTAGAGCGAGTTGTGGACGACCGGAAGGTC
>NZ_JBEXJK010000848.1:0-1042 GCF_040609095.1 Kitasatospora sp. NPDC004799 | reverse complement strand
GGAGGCGGCGAACGACCAGGAGCAGGCGACCCACCTGGCCCCCGTCCTGCACCAGGATCCGGGTGCGGTAGACCGCGGGGACCTCGCGCAGCAGGGCGTCGGTGCGTGCGCGGTCCAGGCGGACGGTCACCTCGCGCAGGTCGGCGGCGGTGTTGGAGCCGTCGCCGTCCACCGGCAGCGGCCGGGCGCAGGCCCGGGCGGCGGCCGCCCAGTGGGCGCGCTGCCCGTCGAAGCCGCCGGCCGCGGTGTGCTCGGCCAGTCGGCCGGCCCACTCCCGGACGGAGCTGGTGCGGGCGGGCAGCCGCAGCGGGCGGCCCTCGACGGCCTGCCGGTAGGCGGTCTCCAGGTCCTCCAGCAGCACCCGCCAGGAGACGCCGTCGACCACCAGGTGGTGGACGGCCAGCAGCAGCCGGGCGGGCCGGGTGCCGTCGGCGGCGGCCGTCGGGGTGGGAACCAGCAGCCGGGCGGTGAGCAGCGGGCCGCCGTCCAGCCGGAAGGAGGCGTGGGCGGCCGCGGTCACGGCGGCCTCGTCGGCCTGGTCGTGGACCTCCAGCAGCTCGGGCGCGGTCTCCTCGGCGGGGGCGACGTGCTGCTGCCAGCCGCCGTCCGCGGTACGGACGAAGCGGGCGCGCAGCGCGTCGTGGTGGGCCCACAGGGCGGCCAGGGCGCGGCGCAGGGCCCGCGGGTCGACGGCGCCGGGGGCCTGGACCACCACGGACTGGTCGAACTCCGCCGCGTACGGCGGGTTCGGGTCGAGGAACCAGTGCTGGACCGGCGTCAGGGGGACCTCGCCGCTGACCGGTTCGGTGCCCGCGACGGTGACGGCGCTGCCGGCGGCCGCGGCCAGGGCGGCGACGGTGGGGTGGCGGAACAGGTCGCGCGGGGAGAGCGCGAGCCCGGCGGCGCGGGCCCGGGAGACGACCTGGATGCTCAGGATGGAGTCGCCGCCGAGCAGGAAGAAGTCGTCGTCCAGGCCGACCTCCTCGACCCCGAGCAGCTCCGCCCAGATCGCGGCGAGCAGCCGCTCGCGCTCGGTGCCGGG
>NZ_JBEXJK010000847.1:0-1042 GCF_040609095.1 Kitasatospora sp. NPDC004799 | reverse complement strand
TCGCGCGGGTGGTGCAGGAGGCCACCGACGACAGCGGCCGGGAGATGACGGCCGAGGAGCTGTACGGGCTGTTCCGGGCCGAGTACCTGGACGCGGGCGCCGGCCGGCGGTGGCGGGTCGGCGACGACCGGGCCGAGGTCGACGGCCGCGAGGGCACCGGCGCCGGGCCGCTGGACGCGGTGGCCGACGCGGTGGGGGCGGAGATCCTCTCCTTCAGCGAGCACGCGGTCGGCTCCGGGCGGGACGCGGTCGCGTACGTGGAGGCGCGGGTGGGCGGTCCGGACGGCCGGGTGGTGTGGGGCGTCGGACGGGACGCCTCGGTGCTCACCGCGGGCGTCCGGGCGGTGCTGAGCGCCGTCGGGCGCGCCGCCCGGGGCGCGACCGTGCCGGTACGGAAGGCATGATGGGCCGATGACATCCTCCCTCCCCACCCGTAGTCAGGCCGTCGCCGAGGCGCTGACGGCGGCCGGCGTCCCCGGCGAGATCCGCGTCCTGCCCGACTCCGCCCGCACCGCCGCCGAGGCCGCCGCCGCGCTCGGCTGCGAGGTCGGCGCCATCGCGAACAGCCTGGTGTTCGTCTGCGACGGTGCGCCGCTGCTGGTGATGACCAGCGGTGCCCACCGGGTCGACACCGCCCACCTGGCCGGGCAGTTGGGCACCGGTCCGATCGAGCGCGCCACCGCCGCCCAGGTCCGGGAGGCCACCGGCCAGGCCATCGGCGGCGTCGCCCCGACCGGCCACCCGGCGCGGCTGCGCACGGTGGTCGACACGGCGCTCGAAGGGTACGAGGTGCTCTGGGCCGCCGCCGGGCACCCGCACACCGTCGTGCCGATGACCTACCGGGAGCTGCTGGCCGTCACCGGCGGGACGCCGGCCACGGTGGCGGCGGAGTAACCGCCGGGACTCCTCGGGCCGTTCGGGCTCCTCGGGTCGGCCGACGGCGCGCTCGTACGTCACCACGCCCGGTTCACCCCTGTCCGCATCCTCTTCGTCCCCCGTTCCACCGACTCCACCGCGACCACCGAGACCACGCGCCTCAGCC
>NZ_JBEXJK010000845.1:0-1048 GCF_040609095.1 Kitasatospora sp. NPDC004799 | reverse complement strand
AGGCGCCGACCAGGGCGAGGGTCTCGCCGGGGGCGAGCTTCAGGCTGAGGCCGTGCAGGACGGGGGCCGGGTGCTCGGGGTCGTAGCGGAACTCGCCGACCGCGTCGGCGAGCGCGCCGCGGGCCGCCGCCGGGAGGGCGTCGTCGGTGATGAAGCAGTCGACCTCCGCCAGGGCGGCGAAGCTGCTCAGGCCGACGACGCCCCACTTGGTGTGGTCGGCCACCACGACGGTGCGGCGGGCGGAGGCGATCAGGGCCCGGTTGGTCTGGGCCTCCGCCAGGTTGGGCGTGGTCAGCCCGGCCTGCTCGCTGACGCCGTGCACGCCGAGGACGAGCAGGTCCACGTGGAGCGTGCGGATCGCCTGGTCGGCGAGGGCTCCCACCAGGGCGGCGGAACGGGTGGGCGCCCCTCCGGTCAGCAGCAGCGACGGGACGGTCTCCCGTCCGTCGCTCTCCGCCGTCCAGAGTAGGTCCGCGATCCGCAGCGAGTTGGTGACGACCGTCAGCCGCGGCACCTCCAGCAGCCGGGTGGCGACGGCGTAGGTGGTGGTGCCGGCGGACAGCGCGACCACGCTGCCCGGCTCCACGAGGCGCGCCGCGGCGTCGGCGAGGGCGGCCTTGGTGCCCTCCTCCAGTTCGGACTTGGCCTCGAAGCCGGGCTCGAAGGTGCTGGCCGTCCCGGTGGCGACGGCTCCGCCGTGGACCTTCTGCACGGTGCCCTGCCGGGCGAGGACGTCCAGGTCGCGGCGGACCGTCATGTCGGAGACACCGAACTGGGTGACCAGGTCGGCGACCCGGACGGCGCCGGTGCGGCGGATCTCGTCGAGGATCAGCGCGCGGCGCTGGGCGGCGAACAGGGTCTGGTCAGCCACGGAGGTCCTTCCGGTCGGCCGGGCACGTGGGGTCGTCTCGTCGGCGACCAGGAACACGGCCGGGTCGGCCGCGTCCATTATCACCGGGCCCCGACGCACGACGTCCCGGCGCACGACGTCCCGGCGGACGGCACGGCCGGGAACGCACCGGGAGGCCGGGCGGCCCGTGGACGCGCT
>NZ_JBEXJK010000844.1:0-1050 GCF_040609095.1 Kitasatospora sp. NPDC004799 | reverse complement strand
GCGGCGCGCGGCGGCCTTCGCGGCCGTCAGCTCCGTCGCCGAGGCCGCCCAGCGGGCGCTGCTGCAGCTGCCGGGGCCGACCGTCGGGCCGCTGCGGCTCGCGGTGCGGTACGTGTCGGCGGCGGACGCCTCACAGATCGGCGGGGACCTGTACTCGGTGCTGGAGACGCCGCACGGGACCAGGGTCGCGGTCGGGGACGTCCGGGGCAAGGGGCTGGCGGCGGTGCAGACCGCGGCCGTGGTGCTGGGCGCGTTCCGCGAGGCGGCGTACGACGAGGCGGGGCTGCGGGGCGTCGCGGCGCGGATCGAGGCCAGCGTCGAACGGCACGTGCCGGACGGCGAGTTCACCACGGCGCTGTTCGCGGAGTTCCGTACGCCGGGGGAGATGGAGCTGCTGCAGTACGGGCACGTGCCGCCGATCCGGGTGGACGGCGAGGGGCGGGCGCACGTGCTGCACGCGCCCGACCCGTGGGTGCCGCTGGGGCTCGGCCGGCTGGCGGCGGGGGAGCCGACCACCTGGGGGCAGCCGCTCGGGGCCGACGACGTGCTGGTGCTCTGCACGGACGGGGTGATCGAGGCGCGGCACCGGACGAGCGGGGAGTTCTACCCGCTGGCGGAGCGGGTCGGGGCGCTGGTGCGGGGAGCTGCGCGCTCGGCGGGGGAGTTGGAGGCGGCGGTGGGGCGGGTGTACGCGGATCTGCTGGCGCATACGGGTGGGGAGTTGAGGGATGACGCTTTGTTGTTGTTGATTGCGCGGACGGATGGGTGAGGGGCGCTGCGCGGGGCTGGGGTGGGGGGTGGCTCTCGGGAGGGTGGGTGGCGGGGCGGCTCCGGGGGTGGGTGCTGCGGGGGCTGGATGATTTTCAGACTGCCGGATCTGTAGGAGGGGCGCCGGTCGCCGTTGGCAGTCTGAAAATCACCCGCAACGCCCCTCTCCGCACCCACCCCCTGCGCCGCCCCTCCCGCAGCGCGTCCCTCTCGCGGTGGGAGGGGAGGGGTGGGTGGGTGGTTGGGGGCGGTGGGTGGGTGCGGGGGTGCGCTCCTCTTGTT
>NZ_JBEXJK010000843.1:0-1062 GCF_040609095.1 Kitasatospora sp. NPDC004799 | reverse complement strand
GACCGCGCGGCCGGGCCCGACGCGGCCTTGCGGCGCAGCCGCTTGGCGAAGCGCCGGGTGCCGCGGATCGCCACCTGGTCCTCGCCGGTGCCGGCGAGCACCACGAGCAGCGCGTCCACGCTCTGCTCGTCGGGCCCGGCGGGAAGGTCGACCAGGCCGCCCCAGCCGTGCGGGAACTCCAGTGCGGCGGACGCGCCGGTGCCCCAGGCCAGGGCCTGGGCCGGGCTGGTGACCGGGTCGGTGCCCGAGGTGCTCACGGCGCCGCTGGTGGCGCACCACAGCGGGACGGCCGCCGTCCCCGGGGCCAGGCTGCGCGCCGGGTCCAGGGTGCGGACCAGGTCCAGGGTGCGGACCAGGCCTGCCGGGAGCACCGGGTGGTCGGGGTGCGGCTCCTCGTCCAGCGCCAGCAGCGACAGCACACCGTCCGGCCCGGTCCGGGCCTCCCCGGTGCCGGCCAGGTCCGAGGCGTCGGCCGCGTCCCAGGTGTCGGCCACCGCGAAGCCCCGTGCGCGCAGGGCCTCGGCCCACGGGTGCCCGGTCGGGGCCAGGACGAGCCAGCGGGCCGGGTCCACCGGGGCCGCGGTGCCGCTCACCGGCGCCCAGGCCACCTCGTACCGCCAGTCGTCGCGGGGCGCCGGCGGGGTCGCGGTCACCCAGTAGGGCTCGCGCTGGAAGGCGTACGTGGGCAGGTCCGCCCGGGGTGCGGTGCGGGGCAGGACCGGCGTCCAGTCGACGTCGGCGCCGGCGGCGTGGAGGCGTCCCGCCGCGGCGAGGAACTCGGTGAGGCCGCCGTGGTCGCGGCGCAGTGTTCCGGTGGCGGTTCCGGTGGCGGTTCCGGTGGCGGTTCCGGTGGCGGTTCCGGTGGCGGTTCCGGTGGCGGTTCCGGTGGCGGTTCCGGTGGCGGCGACGTCCAGCGCGGGCAGCAGCACCGGGTGCGGGCTGACCTCCACGAACACCTCGTGGCCGTCGGCGGTGAGCCGGGCGGTGGCCAGGTCGAACCGGACGGGCTCGCGGAGGTTGCGGTACCAGTAGCCGGCGTCGAGGGCGGAGGTGTCGACCGGC
>NZ_JBEXJK010000842.1:0-1075 GCF_040609095.1 Kitasatospora sp. NPDC004799 | reverse complement strand
GCCAGCCGGATCTTCGAGGGCGGCGAGGTCAACCAGACCGTCGTCGAGATGGAGCGGGGCTTCCTGTTCCTGATGGCGGTCAGCGACGGCTCCGCACTCGCCGTCCTGGCCGCACCGGACTCCGACATCGGCCTGGTCGGCTACGAGATGGCCCTGCTCGTCGACCGCGCCGGCGCCGTCCTCACCCCCGCACTCCGCGCGGAACTCCAGGGCAGTCTCCTGCACTGACGGTTCGTCGGATACCGTCCAGGTATTCGAAGTACCTCCGCGTCCTTCCCGGGCCCGCTTCGGCGGGCTCGGGTTCGGACGTTGTACGGCCTTCGCACCACCGGCTCCGGACCTGCGCCGAAGCTCGCACCGCACCGCCGCACCCTGTGAGGAGAGGAACCGTGACACCGCCCGACGACCGCAGCGGCCAGTACGGCGTTCCGTACCCTGGCACAGGCCATGACGCCTTCGGAGCACCCGGCGTCGGCCACGGTCAGCAGTACGGCCGGCACCAGTACGGACAGCAGCCGTACGCCCGGCCCGAGGAGCAGTACGGCCAGTACGACCAGTACGGCCGGCCGGCCTCGTACGGCGCCCCGGCGCCCGGCTACCCGGCACCGGCGCCCGAGCCGGCCCCCGGCTACCGGAGCGGCCAGGAGCCCGGCCACGTCGAGGAGTTCGAGGACGAACCCGACTCCGGCCCGCTGATCCGCCCGTTCGCGATGACCGGCGGCCGGACCCGGCCGCGCTACGAACTCGCGCTGGAGGCCCTGGTCTCCGCCGACGTCGACCCGCAGCGCCTGGCCACCCTGCTCCCCGAGCACCAGCGGATCTGCACGCTGTGCACGGAGGTCAAATCCGTCGCCGAGGTGTCGGCGCTGCTCTCCCTTCCCCTGGGAGTGGCCCGCATCCTCGTGGCCGACCTGGCCGAGGCCGGCCTGGTCGCCATCCACCAGCCCGCTTCCGGCGGCGAAACCGGAAACCAGCCCGACGTCACGCTGCTCGAAAGGGTCCTCAGTGGACTTCGCAAGCTCTAACGCGGCCGCCCCCACCCGCGCCACCACCTCCGCGAAGATCGTCGTCGCGG
>NZ_JBEXJK010000840.1:0-1080 GCF_040609095.1 Kitasatospora sp. NPDC004799 | reverse complement strand
AGACAGTGACTCGACTGCCTCGTCGACCCATCGCAGACGCGAGGAGGTGGGCGCGATGCGCTCAGAACGTCAGGGACGGCGGTTCCGCTGGGAGGTCCCGGCGCAGCGGCAGGACGACCCGCCGGTGGAACTCCTCGTCGTGTCCGGCCCGGCTGGCGTACAGGTCGTCGGCGAGCAGCGGCCGCAGCTCGGTGTCGGCGGCCTCCGCGGCGGTGAGCCGCGCCAGCAGGTCCCGGACGCGGGCGGAGGGGGCGGACTGCGCGGCCCGGGCGAGCACGGCGGCGCGCACCAGCGCGTACGCCGCGGTGGTCGCGGGGACCGGCGGGACGGGCGCCGACGGGGCGCGGGTGGGCACGGTGGGCGACCTCCGGTGGACGGGGGAGGCCCGGCGCGTTGCGGGTGCGAACGCGCCGGGCTCCGTGGTGGTCCGGTACCGAGCGGCGTTGCCCGGTACCGTCGGCCCTCAGAACTGCGTCGTGGGCGGGTGCACGATGCTGGAGTTGGAGGAGGACTGGCAGGAGCTGGAGGCGGGGTTGCTGGATGCTCCGCCCTCCGGCAGCGCGATGGCGTCGCGCAGCGAGGTGACGGTCAGCTCGCCGAGGTCGAGGTCGTGCAGGTCGAGGCCCAGGTCGTTCGTGATGGGCAGCTCGGACATGGCAGGCTCCCTTGGGGTGAAGGACGAGTCGGGCGGCGTCGCGGCGTGCGCGCTCGAACGCGCACGGCTCACGCGGATGGTGCGGATGGTCCCCCGTGGGCGCACGGCTCGGCTCGGATCGATGCCGGCCTGGCCCCACCGTTTCGCCGAGTTTAGATCGCGATCCGCCCCGCCGAGAGGGGCCCGCGATCACATTGGCCGGTAATCCGCTCCGGTTCGCCAGGCCGCTCGTACCCCGCCGGGCCCCGCCCGTACGCCGCCGGGCCCCGCGCGGCCGTCGACGGATCCTTCACCTGGACTTCACGCCTCCTGCCCCGTTCGCTCGACCCGGTGGGCCCGTGCCCCGACGGCGGAGCGGCCGGACCGGAGCCGCCCGGATTCGGCCAGCCGCGGCGCGCGGGGGAGGCCGCGGGCGGCGCACGGGC
>NZ_JBEXJK010000839.1:0-1080 GCF_040609095.1 Kitasatospora sp. NPDC004799 | reverse complement strand
GTCCAGGCAGACGGTGTCCACCCGGGCCAGGCCCTCGATCGCCGGGAGCTCCTGGACCAGGCACTGCCGGCGGCCGAGCCGGACCACGCCCCAGATCACCAGCTGGGGAATCGTCTACGACGCCTTCCCCGTCCTCAACCCGCACATCACCGCCGACACCGGTTGGAGCACCGCGCAGACGACCGCCGCGTTCACAGCCGCTCTGTTGGTCTCCGCCCTCGTCGGCCTCACGGTCGGCCGGATCATCGACCGGCGCGGGCCCCGCAAGGTGATGACCTCAGGCTCCGTCGTCGGGACCGTTGCCCTCGTCGGCATCGCGGCCGCCCCGAACCTGCCGCTGTTCTTCGCCAGTTGGCTCCTCGCCGGCGCCGCGATGGCCGCCACCTTCTACCAGCCCGCCTTCGCCGCCCTGACCCGCTGGCACCAGCCCGACCACATCCGTGCGCTCACCACCGTCACGCTGGCCGGCGGCCTCGCCTCCACCGTCTTCGCACCCGTCACCGCCGCCCTCGCCGACCGCTTCCGCTGGCGCGCCGCCTATCTCGTCCTGGCGGCAGTGCTGGCCACCGTCTGGCGTTCATGAACTCAGCTCCACAGAATCAGGCTTGAAAACCCGAGCTCGCCCGGCCGCACGGCGGTTGTGGTCGCAGACGCTGCGTGAAAACCAACTTCCCAACCACCCGCGCCCCGTCCCGCAAGGCCGACACCCCCGTCTCGGCGACCCGCTCGCAGTAGCAACCGGTCCGCCACACCCCTGACCTGGGAAGAAACGCAAATCACGTGGTATGTGGTGGAACTTCATCGGGCGGTCCCACGAGGACATCGTCCAGGCCCGCGAGGAGTGGCAGGCCGCCGGTGACCGCTTCGGCGAGGTCCAGGGCTACCCGGGCGACCGCCTGCCCGCTCCCGAGCTCCCCGGCATCCCCCTCAAGCCCCGCGGGGGGAAACGTCCGCTGACCTGGGCGTTTGCCAACCGGGGGTGGGGGGGGGGGGGGGGGGGCCCCCCCCCCCCCCCCCCCCCCCCCCCCGCCCCCCCCCGCCCCCGCCCCCCCCCCCCCCGCCCCGCCGCCCCCCCCCCCC
>NZ_JBEXJK010000838.1:0-1094 GCF_040609095.1 Kitasatospora sp. NPDC004799 | reverse complement strand
GAGCGGATGATGCGTGACGCGAAGATCACGCAGATCTACGAGGGCACCAACCAGGTCCAGCGGATCGTGATGGCCCGCAACCTCCCGTAGGCCCCACGCCCCACCCACGAGCGGCACCGACGGCCGGGCCCGAGCGCGGCTCGGCCGTCGGCGCCGCACGCGGGCGCGGATGTTAGGTTCCGGTGAATGAGCGAGAAGGAAGAGCAGGACCAGCCCATGACTGACGGGCCCTCGAAGCCGGCGATGCGCGAGGCGCTGGTGGCCGCGGCCTTCGAGCTCTTCCTGGAGCGCGGCTTCGAACAGACGACGATCGACGACATCGTCTCGCTGGCCGGCGTCGGCCGGCGCTCCTTCTTCCGCTACTTCCCGGCCAAGGAGGACGTGGTCTTCCCCGACCACGAGCGCAGCCTCGCCGAGATGACGGAGTTCCTGGACTCCGGCACCGGCGAGGAGGACCCGGTCAAGCACGCCTGCGACGCCGCCCGCCTGGTCCTGCGGATGTACGCCGAGCAGCCGTCCTTCTCCGTCCAGCGCTACCGGCTGACCCGCAAGGTGCCCGGTCTGCGCGCGTACGAGCTGTCCGTGGTCTGGCGCTACGAGCACACCCTCGCCGCCTACCTGCGCGGCCGCTTCGCAGACCGCCCGGACGGCCCGCTGCGCGCGGACGTGATCGCCGCGGCCGTCGTCTCCGCGCACAACCACGCCCTGCGCACCTGGCTGCGCTCGGGCGGGGAGAGCGACTGGGTGGCCGAGGTGGACGCGGCGATGGCCTTCGTCACCGGCACCTGGAGCGACCGCCCGGCCGAGGCCGCCGCCGAGGGCGAGTCCGAGGACGTCGTGGTCCTGGTCGCCAGCCGCCGGGCGCCGCTGTGGCGGATGGTCCAGGGCATCGAGAGCGCCCTGGGCACCGACGCCCGCCAGGTCTGAGCGCCGCCCCGGGCCCCGACGCCCGCCAGGCTGAGCGCCGCCTTGAGCCCGGGGCCCGCCGGCCCTGAGAGCCTGGGCGCCGCGCCGGGTGCCGTGCCGGGCGCCGCGCCCGCCCCGACCGTCACCCGTACGGCGCAGCCGGTTCCGCTGCTGCCCCGGTCGGCGCC
>NZ_JBEXJK010000837.1:0-1094 GCF_040609095.1 Kitasatospora sp. NPDC004799 | reverse complement strand
CCAGCGGCAAGCTCAGCCGGGCCGAGGTCGAGAACGCTCTTAAGGGGGCGGCGGAGCAGGCCGGCCTGCCCGCGCGTGAGGCCGACGCGACCATCGCCAACGCCCTCACCTGGTCCATCGCCCACAACCCGGCCGGAGACGCCGCATGACGCACCCCAGCCCCCCCATTAAGAGCACCAAGACCCCGGACCGGCCGGGGCCCGAGGACGGCGCCGCGCTGCTCGACGAGGTCGAGACGTTCCACCGGCGCTTCAACGTCTTCCCCAGCGAGGCCGCCTACACCGCCGTCGTGCTGTGGGACGCGCACACCCACCTGCTCGACGCCTTCGAGTCCACCCCCCGCATCGCCTTCCTCTCCCCGGAGCCCGGATCCGGCAAGACCCGCGCGCTGGAGATCATCGAGACGCTCACCCCGCGCCCGATGCTCACCACCGACGTCTCCCCGGCCGCCCTGTTCCGGTCCGTCTGCGACCCCGACGCCCGCCCCACCGTGCTGTTCGACGAGATCGACACCACCTTCGGCCCCAAGGCCGCCGGGAACGAAGACCTGCGCGGCCTCATCAACTCCGGGCACCGCCGCTCCGGCGTCGTCCTGCGCTGCGTCGGCGACGGCAACAACCAGACCGTGCAGCCCTTCCCCGTCTACGCCGCGCTCGCCATGGGCGGCCTCGGCGACCTGCCCGACACCATCATGAGCCGCTCCGTCATCATCCGGATGCGCCGCCGCGCCCCAAACGAGCAGGTCGAGCCCTACCGCGAGCGCATCCACAAGGCCCAGGGCCACGCCCTGCGCGAGCGCCTGGCCGAGTGGGCCGCCACCGTCCGCGAGAACCTCGAAGGCGCCTGGCCGGAGCTGCCCGAGGGCATCAGCGACCGGCCGGCCGACGTGTGGGAGCCCCTGCTCGCCGTCGCCGACGCCGCCGGCGGCCACTGGCCCGAGCGCGCCCGCACCGCCTGCGTCCAGCTCGTCACCGCCTCCAAGGCCAACGACAAGGGCTCCGTCGGCATCCGCCTCCTCACCGACCTGCGGGACATCTTCGACGGCGCCGAGCGCATGCTCAGCGCCGAACTCCTTAGCAGGCTCGCCGAGTTGG
>NZ_JBEXJK010000836.1:0-1100 GCF_040609095.1 Kitasatospora sp. NPDC004799 | reverse complement strand
ACTGGCCGCGCTGCGGGCGGCCGCCGCCCGCCCGGCGATGAAGACCAGCAGCAGGAGCGCGGAGACCACGCTGGCCGCCCGCTTCGCCCGGACCGTCGCCGCCGACTACCCGGACGGCGTGCTGTTCGTCCGGCTGTCCGCCCCGGACGGCGGCCGGGTGCCGCCCGCCCGGGCCGCCCGGCTGCTGCTGGAACAGCTCGACCCGGGGACCGCCGTGCCGCTGCCCGGGGCGGGTGAGGACGGGCGCGACGAGCCCGGCTGCGTGGCGCTGCGCGAGGCGCTCGCGGGGCTGCGGGTGCTGCTGGTGCTGGACGACGTCCGGGACGCCGGGCAGGTGTGGCCGCTGCTGGCCGACGAGCCCGGCTGCCTGGTGCTCGCCACCACGGCCGGGCCGCTCACCGGGATCGAGGACATCGACCCGGTGATCCTCGGCGGGCTGGACCGGACGGCCTCCGGCGAGCTGCTGGCCGACCTGGTCGGCGGCACCCGGATCTCCTGCGACCCGGTCGGCGGGGCCGACCTGGCCGAGGCCTGCGCCGCCCGGCCGGCCGCGCTGCGGTTGATGGCGGGGTGGCTGCGCGGGAACCCGAAGATCGCGGTCACGGAGGCGGCGCGCGAGCTCAACCGGGTGGTGGGGGAGGAGACGGCGGCCGCCGGGGCCTGCGCGGAGCCGGTCGCGGCCGGTGCGGCGCAGAAGAATCCGGTGCGGAAGAAGGAGAGGGAGCGGGGCGGGGCGCCGGAGAAGAAGAAGGAGAAGGAGGGGGAGCGGGCGGCGAAGTCCCCCGGCGCCCCCCAGGCTCCGGTCGGCAGGGCCGCCGGGGCCGCCGGGGCCGCGGAGGGACCGGCGGAGGGCCGGACCGGTGAGCCCGCCCAGGGCCCCGCCGCCGCGGTGACCGAGTCGGCCGGCGACCCGGCGGCCTGGGTGAAGCCCGGCCCCGAGCCGGCCGAGCCGGTGCCCGTCCCCGACAACGACCCGCTGCTCGGCGCGTTCACCCTGCTGTACCGCGGGCTGCCGGCCGCCCAGGCGCGGATGCTGCGCAGCCTCACCCTGGCCCCGGCGCAGACCGCCGACCCGCGCACCGCCTCCGCCCTGGTCGGCT
>NZ_JBEXJK010000835.1:0-1106 GCF_040609095.1 Kitasatospora sp. NPDC004799 | reverse complement strand
GGCGGCTTCGAGGTCCGCGCCGAGCTCCCGGCCAGCCGCGGCTGACCGGGCCCGCCCCGAGCCGGCGCCACCGGCCCGGCCCGGCCGTTGGAACGGGAGAACAAAAAAGCCCCGCAGATCCTGAGATCTGCGGGGCTTCGCTGTGCGCGAGGGGGGAGTTGAACCCCCACGCCCTTTCGGGCACTGGAACCTGAATCCAGCGCGTCTGCCTATTCCGCCACCCGCGCATGGGTGTTGTCCTCGTTGCCGGCCGATCTTCCGAACCGCTCGGTACCATCGGTACTTCGCACTTCCTTGGACCGGCCTCCCTTCCGGGCGGCCCTTCCGACGTGGAAAACATTAGCACGACCTGGGGGGCTGCTCCGAATCCGTTGTCCGGGGAGGCCGACGGCACCCGAACCGGTGCCCGACGAACACCCGTACGACTGTCGGAAGGGCGCTCCGACGGGCACACCTGGCGTGCCGTACCCGAAATGCGTCACCCTGTGTGTCCGAGCCCACCCCCGGGCACCACACGGTCCGGGAACCGTACGGAAGGGCCCGGCGTGGATACGATCAGTACGGAAGTACCGCAAGTAGGAGGCGCGACCTGGTCCCGGGCGGGATCCGGCCGGCAGGCAGGCGAACGAACCCTGGAAGGGGGTGCCCCATGGGAGTGCTGAAGAAGTTCGAGCAGCGGCTCGAGGGTCTCGTCAACGGCACCTTCGCCAAGGTGTTCAAGTCCGAGGTCCAGCCCGTGGAGATCGCCGGGGCGCTGCAGCGCGAGTGCGACAACAACGCGAGCATCTGGAACCGCGACCGCACCGTCGTGCCGAACGACTTCATCGTCGAGCTGAGCCCGCACGACCACGAGCGGCTCAGCCCCTACTCCGGGCAGCTCGGCACCGAGCTGGCCGGCATGGTCCGCGAGTACGCGGAGGCGCAGCGGTACACCTTCATGGGCCCGCTCCAGGTGAACCTGGAGAAGGCCGACGACCTGGACACCGGGCTGTACCGGGTGCGCAGCCGCACCCTGGCCGCCGAGGAGCCCCAGCAGCAGTACGCGCCGCCGCAGCCCGGCTACGACCGTCCGCCGGCCGCCGCGGCCCCCGGCGCACCGTGGCAGC
>NZ_JBEXJK010000834.1:0-1110 GCF_040609095.1 Kitasatospora sp. NPDC004799 | reverse complement strand
CCACCCTGGCCGGCATGGTGCAGAACCCGTCGTCCTACGACCCGGTGCGCTACCCCGAGAACACGGTCAAGCGCCGCAACGTCGTGATCGACAAGGCCGCGGCCCGGCCCCCGGGGCCGTCACCCCCTCACGAGGAGATCGGTCAGGACCATGCGCAGAACCCCCCGCACCACGCGCCGCTTCCGCCTGCTCGCCGCGGCCCTCGGCCTGCTGACCGCGACCGCGGTCGCCGCACCGGGCGCCGCCGCCGCTCCCAGCCCCAGCGCCCAGCCCGAACAGCTCGCGGCGGTCAGCGACGCCATCCTGAACGCCGAGGTCGACGGCACCGCCTGGTACGTCGACGAGGCCGCCGGACGCGTCGTGGTGACCGCCGACAGCACCGTCTCCCCGACCGCGATCGCCAGGCTGATGAGCGCCGCCGGCCCGAACGCGTCCACCATCGCCGTCCACCACGTCCCCGGCGTGTTCGCCCCGCTGGTCGCCGCCGGCGACGCGATCTACGGCGGCCAGTACCGCTGTTCGCTCGGCTTCAACGTGCGCAGCGGCAGCACCTACTACTTCCTCACCGCCGGGCACTGCGGCAACGTCGCCCCCGACTGGTACACCGACGCGTACCACACCACCCGGATCGGACCGACCATCAGCTCGACCTTCCCCGGCCACGACTACGCGCTGGTCCGCTACGACAACGGCGCGCTCAGCCACCCGGGCGGCTTCACCTCCGCCCCGAACGCGTACGTCGGCGAGGCGGTGCTGCGCACCGGCTCGACCACCGGCACCCACGGCGGCACCGTCACCGCGCTCAACGTCACCGTGCGCTACTCCGGCGGCGGCACCGTCCGCGGCCTGATCCAGACCAACGTCTGCGCCGAGCAGGGCGACTCGGGCGGCCCGCTGTACGACGGCACCAAGGCGCTCGGCCTCACCTCGGGCGGCAGCGGCGACTGCACCTCGGGCGGGACGACCTTCTACCAGCCGGCCAACGCGGCGCTCTCCGCGTACCGCGTCAGCGTGTACTGACCGTCCGCCACGGCCGCCGGCCCCGCCGCACCAGGGCGGCGGGGCCGACGGCCGGGTTAGTGGCGCGGCCGCTCAGCCCCCCTACACGTC
>NZ_JBEXJK010000833.1:0-1117 GCF_040609095.1 Kitasatospora sp. NPDC004799 | reverse complement strand
TCGGCTGCCCAGCAGGCCGACCCGCGCGACGAGGCCGTACTTGCGCTTCATCAGGTCGAGGTAGTGGACGGTGTCCCGGTCGGCGGGCGTAGGCGGCGTCCACGGTGCACTCGGTGGGCCCGTACAGGTTGTACGTCGTGACGCCGAACTCGGCCTGCGCGGCACACAGTTCCCGCCAGGTGGCGGCGGGGACGGCCTCGCCGCCGAGCTGCAGCACCCGCGGGTGGTGCGGGGCGGGGCCGAGCAGTCCGGCGGCGGTGAGCTCGCGCAGGTAGGAGGGCGTGACGTTGACGACGTCGATCCGCTGCTCGACGATCCGGGCGCAGAAGGCCCGCGGGTCCAGCCGGACGTCCTCGTCGATCAGGTGCAGCTCCTGACCGGACGCCAGCAGCAGCGGGCCCTCCCAGCTGGTGTCGAAGGAGAGCGAGGCGCTGAGCGCGACCTTCAGCCGGCCGCCGTCGGCGGTGTGCGGGGCGAGCATCCCCGCCCGGTGGTCGTGGCAGAGGTTGACCAGCTGGCGGTGCTCGACGACCACGCCCTTGGGGCGGCCGGTGGAGCCGGAGGTGTGGATGAGGTAGGCGGCGTGCCCCGGCCGCAGCGGGGCGGTCCGCTCGGCGTCGGTCAGGTCGTGGCCGGGCAGCGCCTCCCACGGCACCTCGCGCAGGGACCGCTCGGTCAGCACCGTCCAGGGCCGGGTGTCGTCGAGCAGCAGGGCGGCCCGCTCCTCGGGCAGGTCCGGGTCGACGAACTGGAGGGCGGCGCCGGCCTTGAGCACCCCGAACAGCGCGACCAGCAGCTCCGAGGTGCGCGGCAGCCGGACCGCGACCACCTGCTCGGGCCCAGCGCCGAGGGCGGCCAGGTGGCGGGCGAGCCGGTTGGCCCGGGCGTTGAGGGCGGCGTAGTCCAGGGTGGCGTCCCGGGCGACCAGCGCGGTGGCCGCCGGGGTGCGGGCGGCCTGCTCCTCGAACAGGGCGGTGAAGGTGGTGTCCGGCACCGGCAGCACCTCGCCCCGCCCCTGCCGCAGCACCTCCCGCCGCTCGTCCGCGGTCATGAGCACGACCCGGACGCCGCCGACGAGCCCACGCTCGCCGCCCACCGGGTGCTGCTGGGGGCGCCC
>NZ_JBEXJK010000832.1:0-1134 GCF_040609095.1 Kitasatospora sp. NPDC004799 | reverse complement strand
GGCGGCCGTCCGGCGGTGCCGCCGGGCCCGCAGGGCCGGGTGGTTGTGGTCACCGGTGCGAGCGCCGGCATCGGCCGGGCCGCGGCACTGGCCTTCGCCGGGGCCGGCATGCGGGTGGTGCTGGCCTCCCGCCGCGTCGAGCAGGGCGAGGACGCGGCCGCGGAGATCAGGGCGGCGGGCGGCGAGGCCCGGTTCGTCCCGTGCGACGTCACCGACCCCGAGCAGGTGCGGCGGTTGTTCGCGACGGTGCGCTCCGAGTACGGCGCCGTGCACCACGCCTTCAACAACGCGGGAGTCCCCGGGGACGGGCGGCTCGTCGACCTGACGCCCGAGCAGTTCGACGCGACCTTCGCGGTCAACACCCGCGGCCTGTGGCTGTGCATGCGGGAGGAGCTGCGGGTGATGGCGGCCCAGGGCTTCGGCACCATCGTCAACAACACCTCGGTGCACGGGCTGCGGACCGTGTTCCCCGGGATCGGTGCCTACGTCACCTCGAAGCACGCGGCGATCGCGCTCACCAGGATCGGCGCCCTGGAGCACGCCCGGGACGGCGTCCGGGTGAACGCGGTCGCCCCGGGCCCGGTCGAGACCGAGATGCTGGCCGCCTCCGAGGCCGCGGTCGGCGGTGCCACGACCTGGCGGGGGCTGATCCCCTCCGGCGTGATCGGCACTCCCCGGCAGGTCGCCGACGTGGTGCTGTGGCTGTTCTCCGAGGCGTCCTCGTACGTCAACGGCCAGGTGGTCGTCGTGGACGGCGGATTCCTGGCCGGCTGAGCGCGGCCGGGGCCCAATGCCTGTTGACCGGGCCGCACCCGACAACCGTCCGCCCCGACAACCGTCCGCCGCGACAGCCGCTTATCAAGACAGCCGCCCATCGCGACAGCCCGTCCGCCCCGATCCACGACCGACCCAGATGAGAGGAACGCATGGAGATTCCGGAGCGAGCTTACGACGTCGTGGTGGTCGGCGCCGGTGCGGCGGGGTGCGTCCTCGCCGCCCGGCTCAGCGCCCGGCCCGACCGGAGCGTCCTGCTGGTGGAGGCGGCAAGGACTCCATCGTCATGCTGGTGAAGGACGGCGAGGTCGGCGAGGACGACGGCCGCCGCGCCGAGAAGGAGCTCAACGACACCACGGC
>NZ_JBEXJK010000831.1:0-1146 GCF_040609095.1 Kitasatospora sp. NPDC004799 | reverse complement strand
ACCTCCGCCGCGAACGGAGCGATCTTCGCCTCGGCCAGCGAACGCACCGCCTCACGGAGCATCCCGTGCTCCTCGGAGATCCGGAAGAGATCGAACTCCTGGCTCATGATCGCCACTCCTGTTTCACGACGGTACTCAGTACCCTTCATTATGCATGCGCGCGGCAAAAAGGGAACTCAGTGCCTTCCCTTGGCGGCACTGAGTTCCCTATCCTTTTCGTGCCGAACTTCTGGCGTACCGCCGCCGAAGTTCCACCGAACGAAGCCGGTCCGAGCGCAGGGAGATGACAGCGTGGTCCACTCAGCCATCGACACCGACACCCGCAGTACGACGCTGTACTTCCAGCGCTGTACGTGGTGCAACAACCCGACCTTCCAGCGACTGCTCTGCCCCACCTGCGGGTCCACCGACCTCCGGCTGGAGCCCAGCGAGGGCACCGGCGTGGTGCGGCGCTGCGCGGTCGAGCAGGCCCGGACGCCGCTGGTCCGTCAGAAGTCCCTGATCCGCATGGCGGAGGGCTTCGACGTCTGGTGCATCGTGGACGGCATGCGCAGCACCGTCCCGGTGGGCACCCGGGTGCGGCTGCTCTCCTCCCCCGACTCCGACCAGCCGGAGCTGCGGCTGCTGCCGATGGAGGAGCCGCCGGTGCCGCTGGACACCGAGCCGCGCCCGCTGCCGCCCACCCAGGGCGGCTTCACCCAGCACCTCGCGGCCTTCGTCCCGGAGTGAGCCGCCCGACGGCCGGATCGGGCACGACGGACGGGACGGGCAGAACGGGCGGCGCGACGGAGCGCCGCCGGGAGACGACGGAGGGCGTGGCACCGAGTACCACTCGGTGCCACGCCCTCCACTGCCGTACGGGGATCAGGCCTTGCGGGCCTTCACCTCGGCGGTGAGCTGCGGCAGCACCTCGAAGAGGTCGCCGACCACGCCGTAGTCGGCGAGCTCGAAGATCGGGGCCTCGGGGTCCTTGTTGACGGCCACGATGGTCTTCGAGGTCTGCATGCCGGCCCGGTGCTGGATGGCGCCCGAGATGCCGTTGGCCACGTACAGCTGCGGGGAGACCTGCTTGCCGGTCTGGCCGACCTGGCTGCTGTGCGGGTACCAGCCGGCGTCCACGGCGGCGCGCGAGGCACCGACGGCCGC
>NZ_JBEXJK010000830.1:0-1147 GCF_040609095.1 Kitasatospora sp. NPDC004799 | reverse complement strand
GTGGCGTTGAGGTCGCCGTGCACCCTGTGGATGTACGCGGTGGCGTCGATGTTGACGATGTCGCCGTCCTGGAGCACGGTCGAGTCCGGGATGCCAACGGCCGCCCCCCGGTCTGGCAGGTCGGGCAGTACTGCAACGAGGAGTCCGCGAACGACACCTCGCGAATGGTGTCCCCGCACACCGGACAGGGCTGCCCGGTCCGCCCGTGCACCCGCAGCCCGAGCTTCTTCTCCGCCTTCAGCTCCCCCGCCGCCAGCCCGCGCGAGCGCTCCACCGCCTCCCGCAACGTACCCCCGAGCGCCTCGTACAGCCGGGCCACCTCCTCCTCCCCCAGGCTCGCGGCCTGCTTGTACGGCGACATCCGCGCCGCGTGCAGCACCTCGTCCGAATAGGCGTTGCCCACCCCCGCCAGCACGCTCTGGTCCCGCAGCACCCCCTTGATCCGCCGCCGGTCGCCCCGCAACAACGCCGCGAACTCCGCGAGCCCGAACGCCGGATCCAACGGATCCGGCCCGAGCCTGGCCACCCCCGGCACCTCCCCCGGATCCCGCACCACGTACACCGCCAACCCCTTCTTCGACCCCGCCTCCGTGAGGTCGAACCCGTCCCCCGCCTCCCCCGCCAACCGCACCCGCAACGCCAACGGATTGCGCGGCCCCGGCCGCGGCGGCTCCTCGGGCAGCCCCTCCTTCCACCGCAACCACCCCGCCCGCGCCAGGTGCACCACCAGGTGCAACCCCCCGACCTCGATGTCCAGGAACTTCCCCCGCCTCCCCACCGCCCCCACCGTCCGCCCCTCCAACGCCCCCACCGGCGGGTCGTACGTCTTCAACGCACTGATCGCCACCGGCTGCACCCGAGCCACCACCCGCCCCACCAACCGCTCCGACAAAAACCCACACAACGCCTCAACCTCGGGCAACTCCGGCATGCCCCCAGTCTCCCCCGCCCCACCCCCACCCGACCACCCAACAGCGACCACCCACCCACCTACCTCTCCCCGCGAGAGGGACGCGCTGCGGGCGGGGGTGGCGCAGGGGGTGGGTGCGGAGAGGGGCGTGGCGGGTGATTTTCAGACTGCCAACGGCGGCTGCTCCCCACCCACCCATCGGCAGTCTGAAAATCATCCAGCCCCCGCAGCACCCAC
>NZ_JBEXJK010000829.1:0-1153 GCF_040609095.1 Kitasatospora sp. NPDC004799 | reverse complement strand
GGACGACCGCGACCATGCCGACGCCCATGTTCAGCGTCTTCTCGATCTCCAGGGTGGCCACCTTGCGATCCGGGGATCGCGGCGGGGAGCGTCAGAGCGCGATGGGGCGGATGTTCTCCGCCTGAAGGCCCTTCTGGCCCTGGGTGACGTCGTACTCGACCTTCTGGCCCTCGAGCAGCTCACGGAAGCCCGAGGCGTTGATGTTCGAGTAGTGGGCGAACACGTCCGGGCCGCCGTCCTCCTGCTGGATGAAGCCGAAACCCTTTTCCCCGTTGAACCACTTCACGGTGCCGAAAGCCATGGGAAATTCTCCTTCGAAGGCGCTGTGGACCCGCACTGCGCGGGACCACGTGTCGCCGCACTGATGACCCGCTGGGATCTCAGAAAAAAATGCGCCTGCGAGGGAACCAGCAGGCGCACACAGAGTTCATGGGAACCAAAACTGCAACTTCTACGACCGTAACAGGCTCCGGGCCGAAAAGGGAATTTCCGCAGCACATTTTTCCGGTCCGCGGGCCTCGGCACCTGCACCGATGCCGGTGGCGGCGTGGTGCCGGTGCCGCCGGCCGCACGGACCGACCGCCGGGGCCGCTCAGCGGCGGGCGGCGGCCAGCGAGCGCAGCTGGACGTGGACGGCGGCGGGTTCGGTGCCGGTGAGGGCGGCGATCTCGGCGGCGGACAGGTCGAGGACCAGGTGCAGCAGCAGGACGTCCTGCTGGGCGGCGGTGAGGTGGGCGACCGGTCCGAGCGGCCGGGGGCCGGCCAGGGTGCAGACGCGGCGGCGCACCGCCTGCCAGGCGCAGGCGGCCGGGCTGGCGGTGGACAGGGCGTCGAGCCAGTGCCCGCCGAGTTCCTCGAAGGCGGCGCGCACGGCCAGGGGCGCGTCGGCGGGCGACAGGAGCAGGGCGGCGTAGGCGAGGTAGTGGCGCAGGTGGAGGTCGTGCAGCGCCCACAGGCCCAGGGCGGGCCCGGGGGTGGCCGGACGGCGTGGTGGTGTCGGCATGGTGGTGTCCCAAGGTTTCCCGAGGTGTCCCGAGGTTCCGGGGCGTCCCGGGGTGGCCGGGGGTTGTCCGGGGGTTGTCCCGGGCGGGTGGCTGCGGGTCCGCGGCCGGGGGGGGGGGGGGGGGCGCCGGCCCGCGGCCGGGGGCCAGCC
>NZ_JBEXJK010000828.1:0-1164 GCF_040609095.1 Kitasatospora sp. NPDC004799 | reverse complement strand
CTCGGTCGTGGTGGCCGGCGTGCTGCTCGGGCGCTCCGGCCACCGGCTGACCGACGCGCACATCCGGCTGCAGCTGCACGCCGTGTCCGCGGTGGTGGTGTTCCTGCTGGAGAGCGTCGTGTTCAGCATCGTCGGCCTGGAACTGCCCACCCTGGTCCGGGACCTGCCGGCCGGCACCGGCTGGTGGCCGCTCCAGGCGCTCGCGCTGGCGGCGGTGCTGATCGCGGTGCGAGTGCTCTCCACCCTGCCGCTGACCCGCGCGGTCGAGCCCGGCCGGGGCCGGCCCGGGCTGTCCTGGCGGGTCGCCGGGGTGGTCACCTGGGCCGGGACCAGGGGCGTCATGCCGCTGGCCGCGGCGCTGTCCGTCCCGCTGCTCGCCGACGACGGCAGCGCGCTGCCCGGCCGGCCGCTGGTCCTGGTGCTCACCACCGCCGTCGTCGTCCTCACCCTGGTCGTCCAGGGCCTGACCCTCGCCGCCGTCGTCCACCGCTCCGGCCTCGCCCTCGAACCCGAGCACACCGCCCGGGAGGAGGACGAGGCCCGCGACGCCCTCAACCGCGCGGCCCTCGACCACGTCGAGTACCTCACCGAGCTGGAGGCCGTACCGGACACCGCCCTGGACCGGGTGCGCCGCGGCCTCACGGCCAGACTCGACCGCAGCACCGAGACCCCCGACGGCACCACCGCCGACACCGCCTACCGGCAGCTGCGCCGCGAGGTGATCGCGGTCCAGAGCACCGCGCTGCACCGCCTCTACGACGAGCACCGCATCAGCGACACCACCCGCCGCCGCCTCCAGCACGACCTCGACCGCGAGGAGGCCGCCCTCGGCAGCCCGTGAGCGGCCCGGCCGAGGTGGAGGCGGCGGCCCGGCCGAGGTGGAGGCGCCGGCCGGGTCAGCGAGCGGGCGGCGCGCCCGGGGCGGAGGCGCCGGCCGGGGTCCCCCGCGAAGCGAGGAGTTCGGCGACCGGGTCGGCGCTGCCCGAGGCGCTCAACTCCTGGACCAGCTCGCAGTTCCTCGCGACCCGGTCCGCGACCCAGGTGCGCAGCCACTCGGACAGCCGGGGGAGCGGCAGGTCGGACAGGGCCGGCCAGCACCACCCGGCCGAGCGAGGCCTGGTCCTGGTACTCGTCACCGGGGAACGGCCGCACCGAGGCGTCGGC
>NZ_JBEXJK010000827.1:0-1172 GCF_040609095.1 Kitasatospora sp. NPDC004799 | reverse complement strand
ACCGAGGGCCGGGTCTTCACCGTCACCGGCGGCGACTGGGGCGAGGTGGTCGAGGCGGTCGGCCGGGCCGACGACGAGCGCATCATCGTCAACATGGGCCCCCAGCACCCGTCCACCCACGGCGTGCTGCGGCTGATCCTGGAGATCGACGGCGAGACGGTGAAGGAGGCCCGCTGCGGCATCGGCTACCTCCACACCGGCATCGAGAAGAACATGGAGTTCCGCAGCTGGGTCCAGGGCACCACCTTCGTGACCCGGATGGACTACCTGACCCCGCTGTTCAACGAGACCGCCTACTGCCTGGCGGTCGAGAAGCTGCTCGGCATCACCGACGACGTCCCGGACCGCGCCAACGTCATCCGGGTGATGATGATGGAGCTCAACCGGATCTCCTCGCACCTGGTCTGCCTGGCCACCGGCGGCATGGAGATCGGCTCCACCACCCTGATGATCTACGGCTTCCGGGACCGCGAGCTGATCCTGGACGTCTTCGAGCTGGTCACCGGCCTGCGCATGAACCACGCGTACGTGCGCCCCGGTGGCCTCGCCCAGGACCTGCCGCCCGGTGCCGTCGACCGGATCCGCGAAGCGGTCAAGGTCTTCCGCTCCCGGATGCACGAGTACGACAAACTCGCCACCGGCAACCCGGTGTTCAAGGCCCGCCTGGTCGACGTCGGCTTCCTGGACCTGCCCGGCTGCCTGGCCCTCGGCGCCACCGGCCCGATCCTGCGCGCCACCGGCCTGCCGCACGACCTGCGCAAGACCGACCCGTACTGCGGCTACCAGGACTACGACTTCGAGGTCGCGACCGCCGACAGCGCCGACTCCTACGGCCGCTTCCTGATCCGCCTGGAGGAGATGAAGCAGTCGCTGCGGATCGTCGAGCAGTGCCTGGACCGGCTGCGCCCGGGCCCGGTCATGGTGGCCGACAAGAAGATCGCCTGGCCCGCCCAACTGGCCGTCGGCCCGGACGGGATGGGCAACTCCCTCGACCACATCCGCAAGATCATGGGCACCTCGATGGAGGCCCTGATCCACCACTTCAAGCTGGTCACCGAGGGCTTCCGGGTCCCGGTCGGCCAGGCGTACGCGGCGGTCGAGTCGCCCAAGGGCGAGCTGGGCGTGCACGTGGTCAGCGACGGCGGGACGCGCCCGTACCGGGTCCACTTCCG
>NZ_JBEXJK010000826.1:0-1178 GCF_040609095.1 Kitasatospora sp. NPDC004799 | reverse complement strand
CGAGTACCACCCCCCGGTTGTTTGGGGGGGGTGGGGGTCTGCCCCATATGCGGGCCCGGCCGACTTCTCGCGCAGCGATGGCGCCCGCCGTGTTGTCGTACAGGCGCGGTGGTAGGCCGTTGACAGTGGTTGTCCGGCGGTTGAAGGATCCGGGAATGGTGATGGAGCGGGCCGTCGAGTGGTTCTTCGCCGTGCTGCTCGGCGGGCTGTCCGCCGCGTACGCCGGTGCGGCCTGGTCCTCGGTGCGGCTGGGGTTGCGGGGGCGCTGGGCCGACGGGGAGATCGTCCGGGTGCGGGAGGCCGAGTACTCCGACGGCGACTCCCGCTTCTACCCCGTGGTCGCGTTCACCCCGCGCGGCGGTGAGCGGATGGAGGTCGAGTCCCCCGTGGGCAAACCCCGTCCCCCAGACGTCTGGGACAGTGAGGTCAGGGTGCGCTACGACCCCGCCCGGCCGCAGCGGGTCGAGGTCGCCGGGTACGAGCGGGACGGCACCGCGATGAACCTCCTCCTCGCGATGGCGCTGGCCGGGGGCGCCGTCATCGTCCTGCGCGCGGCGCTCGGCTGACCGAGCGTCCTTCAACCCAGCCATGTCCCGTCGCGCATGATGACGCGGCCGGGGAGTTCGGGGACGCCCCGCCAGGCGCGGACCGTCGTCGGCAGCACGCGGATGTACAGGTACGGCTTCGCCTCCGTGCGCGGGTCCCAGCCGAACTTGTCGGCGAACGCCCGGGCCGCGTCCGCCGGGACGTCCTGGGCCGGGAAGCCCTGCGCCTCGCCCTGGACGAGCAGCACGTCGAAGGTGTCCGGCAGGGACAGCCGGACGCGCGGCTCGGCGCGGACGTTGCGTGCGGTCGCCGAACCGTCGCTCGTGCACAGCCACACCGCGTGCCCGTCCCACAGGAACCACAGCGGGACCTGGTGCGGTCCGTGCTCGGGGTGGGCCGTCGACAACCAGACGTCCCGCTCGGTGGCGAGTCGGTCCAGGGCGTCGCGGACACGCTCCGCCGTGCGGCGCTGCATGCTTGCCGTCGTCATGATCGGCGATCCTAGCCACCGGGATACGGGCGCACCTGCGGCCCGCGACCTACGTCCAGCGGTCGACGGAGGGCTCAGCGCACACGAAAGCGCGAGAAGTCGGCCGGGCCGACTTCTCGCGCACCTCGTGCGGGGCCGCTCA
>NZ_JBEXJK010000825.1:0-1180 GCF_040609095.1 Kitasatospora sp. NPDC004799 | reverse complement strand
TGGGCCACGAGGTGCACGTCTGGACGGTGGACGAGCCCGCCGACGTCGAGCTCTGCCTGGAGCTCGGGGTGTACACAGGCGCCGGGCGCGTTCCACGACCAGGAGGTCCCCCCGTGAAGTTCCGCTTAGCCCGGCGTACGGTCGCGCTGGTGGCGGCACTCGCCGCCCTGGCGGCGGTCCCCACCGTCTCGGCGGCCCAGAGCACGTCCGCGCCCGAGGACCCGTACCGGGTCAGCGCCGCCGAACGTCCGGGCGCGCACCGGCAGTTCGCCGTCGGCCCGCAGTACGACTCCACCCACGTCTACGTCGAGCCCGGCACCCAGCAGGCCTTCGTGACGAGCTGGACGGCCACCTTCGGCGGCACCACGATCGGCCCGGTCTCCACCCAGGTCACCCCGACGCCCAGCCGGACGCTGTCCGAGCTGGTGGTGTCCCCGGTGGGCACGCTGTCGGTGTTCGACTTCACCACGCCGATCCCGTACCCCTTCGGCACCGAGCGCACCGGCTGGCTGGTGACCGACCTCGACCAGGCCGTCCGCGCCGCCCGGGCCGACGGCGCGAGCGTCACCGTGGCACCGTTCGCCGACCCGATCGGCCGCGACGCCGTCGTCCAGTTCCCCGGCGGGATCAGCGCCCAGCTCTACGTGCACACCACGCCGCCGTCCTACCCCGCCCTGGCCAGCGTGCCGGAGAACCGGCTCTACCTCTCACCGGACGCGGTCGGCGACTTCCTGCACAGCTACCTCTCCTTCACCGGCGGCCGGATCGTCTCCGACGACCGCAGGGCCGACGGCGCCGCCCTCGGCCTGCCCGGCACCACCTACCGGCTGCTCCGGCTGACCTCCGGCTTCGGCACCACCACCGTCGCGGTGACGGACGGCCACCTGCCCCACCCGTTCGGCCGGGAGCTCACCGGCTACGGCGTGCCGGACCTCGGCGCCACCCTGGACCGGGCGCGCGCGGCCGGCGCCTCGGTGCTGTGGGGGCCGGTCCGCGCGGGCGGCCGGGACAGCGCGATGGTGCGCTTCCCGGGCGGCTACGTCGCGGAGATCCACACCGACCGGTGAGTCCGCGCCGACCGGTGATTCCACGCCGATCGGCGACCGGCCCGTCTCCGCATGCCCTTCGGCGGCCCGATCGGGTACCAGCGCCCACGGGCGATCGGGATCGGCCACAGCAC
>NZ_JBEXJK010000824.1:0-1181 GCF_040609095.1 Kitasatospora sp. NPDC004799 | reverse complement strand
GGCTCGTTCTGGTTCCTCGGCGACGACGGCAGCACCGCCTACCTGCCCGAGGGCGGCCCCGCGTTCAGCACCGCCGAGCTGCCCGTGACGGCGGCCGGTGAGCGGACGCAGTTCATGGTCACCCGGGCTGCCGCGCCGGGGGACTTCGCCGCGTACTCGCGCAACGCGGAGGGCGGTTTCCCGGAGGCGGACCTCAGCAGCCGGTGGGGCCTGCCCAGCGCCAGCAGTCAGCCCAACGGCACGCAGCGGCAGCCGCGTTGGGGGTTCACCGCGGCCGGGAGCTACCGGCTGACCATGGAGGCCTCGGTCGAACTCCCGTCCGCCGAACGGCAGATCGACACGGAGACGGTGACCGTCGAGGTGGTCCGGGACGGGGGAGCGAGTCCGGAGCCGGCGCCGACGTCCGGCGCCACGACGAGCCCGCCGCCGACGCCCGCGCCGTCCGGGACCGTCGCGCCGAGCGCCACCGCCTCGCCGACCGGGACGACGACCGTCGAGCCCGCGCCGACGACCACCACGAATCCCCCTCCCCGAACGGGGGTCGGCGGGGCAGCCGTCCTGACGGAGGGTCACATCGACCTGGCCGCACGGCTGGTGGACGGTCGGCTGCGGTTCCGGATCCACGACGGCACGGTGCCCGGGGTGAAGGTCTGGCGGGACCCCGAACAGGTGGTCCTGCACGTGAAGCCCGAAGGCCTGCGCCGGCTTCCCGCCGGACTGGACTTCCTGGGCGCGCCCGGCGAGACCGAGTGGAGGCTGGCCGGCACCCACCAGGAGGGCATGCTCTGGCCGGGCTGGAGCACCGAGACGCTGAAACCCGGCGACATCACCGGCGGCGTCACCGTCACCGCGACCGCCGTCAGCGGCCCCGGTCACCTCGCGCTGTACGACTGCGACCTGTTCTGCCGGACGTACACCGCCGAGTTCGCCGACCGGGACGGCCTGCCGGACTCGATCGAGAAGCCCGTCAACACGCACGCCCACCCGAGCTGGGGCTTCACGCGCGAGGGGGTGTACCGGCTGACGCTCCGGATGAGCGCGACCCTGCCGTCCGGCGAGGTCACCAGCGACACCGCCACCCTGGCGATCGCGGTCGGGAACGTCGACCCGTACGGGGTGGCGCCGGCGGGCGAGCGGGCCGTGCTGGCCGGGCACAGCATGGGCGGGATGACCATCATGGC
>NZ_JBEXJK010000823.1:0-1182 GCF_040609095.1 Kitasatospora sp. NPDC004799 | reverse complement strand
CGGTGCGGGTGGTGGCGAGGGCCCGGCCGATCGCGGCCGGCCGGAGTCCGGGGTGGGCGGTGAGGTGGTCCGCGAGCCGTCGGGCCTGGGCGCGGAGGGCGTCGTCCGTCCTGCCGGACAGCAGCCACACGGTGGGCTCCGCGGAGTCGTCCACGGAGTCGTCCGCGGCGGGCTGTCCGGGGGTCTCGTCCGGGAACTGTTCGATGACGACGTGGGCGTTGGTGCCGCTGGCCCCGAACGCCGAGATGCCCGCGCGGCGGGGACGCCCCGTCTCCGGCCACGGCCGGGCCTCGGTCAGCAGCCGGATGTCACCGGTGTCCCACTCGACGTGCGGCGTGGGCTCCTGGACGTGCAGCGTCGGCGGCAGTTCGCCGTGCCGCATCGCCATCACCATCTTGATCACACCCGCCACACCGGCCGCCGCCTGGGTGTGCCCGATGTTGGACTTCACCGACCCCAGCCACAACGGCTCCACCCGGTCCCGGCCGTACGTCGCCAACAGGGCCTGAGCCTCGATCGGGTCGCCGAGCGTCGTCCCCGTACCGTGCGCCTCCACCGCGTCCACCTCGGACGCCGCCAACCCCGCATTGGCGAGGGCCTGACGGATCACCCGCTCCTGGGAGAGGCCGTTGGGCGCGGTCAGCCCGTTGGACGCCCCGTCCTGGTTGACCGCTGAACCCCGCACCACCGCCAGCACCCGGTGACCGTTCCGCCGGGCGTCCGACAACCGCTCCAGCAGCACCAGCCCCGCGCCCTCGCCCCAGGACGTCCCGTCGGCCGTCGACGAGAAGGGCTTGCACCGGCCGTCCGGGGCCAGGGCCCGCTGGCGGGAGAACTCCGTGAACTGCAGCGGGGTCACGCTCACGGTCACCCCGCCGGCCAGGGCGAGGGTGCACTCCCCCGAGCGCAGCGCCTGCGCGGCCAGGTGGATCGCCATCAGCGACGAGGAGCAGGCGGAGTCGACGGACACGGCCTGGCCCTGGAGGCCCAGCAGGTAGGAGACCCGGCCGGAGGTGATGCTCGGCGAGATGCCGGTGGCGAGGTAGCCCTCGGTGTCGGGCGGTGCCTGGTCGGGGCTGCCGACGTAGCCGGAGTTCCAGATGCCGGTGAACACGCCGGTCTGGCTGCCCCGCAAGGACGTCGGATCGATCCCCGCGTCCTCCAGCGTCTCCCACGCCGTCT
>NZ_JBEXJK010000822.1:0-1183 GCF_040609095.1 Kitasatospora sp. NPDC004799 | reverse complement strand
GGGGGGTCTCCACATGGTCGGCGCGATCTTGTACCCCTGCTGGCAGGCGGACATGTACCCCGCCGTGCCCGGGTGCCCCGGGGGCGGGGGGGCCGGGCCCGGCCCCGCCGCCCAGGCGACGCTACGCGATCGTAGGATCGCCTACTGTCATATGCTTGTCATATACATCTAAGGGGGGTGCGTGGAGTTCCGACTGCTGGGCTCGGTGGCCGTGGTGGCCGCGGACGGCCGGGAGCTGCCGGCCGGATCGGCCAAGCGCCGCAGCCTGCTGGCCATGCTGCTGCTCAACCCCGGAGCACCCGTCACCGTCGAACGGCTCACCGAGACGCTCTGGGACGAGGAACCGCCCCGGCACTCGCGCACCGTCATCCACAACCACGTCTCCGGGCTGCGCTCCCTGCTCACCGCCCACGACGCCCCCGCCGCCGGCATCGAACTCGTCACCGACAACGGCGCCTACCGGCTGCGGGTGCCCGAGCAGGCGGTGGACGCCGTACGGTTCGAGCGCCTGGTCGCCCGCGCCCGCGACCTGGACGACGCCGGCGAGGCCGCCACCGCCCTGCGCGAGGCCCTCGCCCTGTGGCGGGGCCCCGCCCTCGCCGGCACCACGGCCGGCCTGCCGCTGCAGTGCGCCGCCCAGGCCCTGGAGGAGCGGCGGCTGGCCGCCGCCGAGGAACTGGCCCGCGCCCACGGCCGGCTCGGCGGCCACGCCGCGGCCGCCACCCTGCTGCAGGCCGAGGCCGTCGCCCACCCGCTGCGCGAACCGCTGGTCGCCCACCTCATGGACGCGCTCGGCCGCGCGGGGCGCCGCTCGGAGGCCCTGGACTGGTTCCACCGCACCCGCCGCGCCCTGGCCGAGGAACTCGGCATCGACCCCGGGCCGGAACTCACCGACGCCTACGACCGCCTGCTGCGCGCCGACGTACCGCAGCAGCGCGCCGACGTGCCGCCGGGCCAAACCGGCCGGGCGCCGTCCGGCCGCCCCTCGTCCGAGGGCCCGTCCGACCGCGTCCTGCCCGCGCGGGTCCCCACCGTCGGCGGCCTGGCCTCCGTCCCCGACCGACGGCCCGCCGCCCCCATACCCGCCGCCGCCAGGGCGAGATCTTCGGGCTGCTCGGGCCCAACGGAGCCGGGAAGTCGACGCTGGTGCGCCAGCTCACCGGACTGCTGCGCCCCGACTCGG
>NZ_JBEXJK010000821.1:0-1189 GCF_040609095.1 Kitasatospora sp. NPDC004799 | reverse complement strand
GCACCAGGTCCAGCTCGACCCGGGCCGAGACCTCGTAGTCGAAGCCGGACAGCGCCAGGCTGCCCTCCTGCGCGGTCAGCAGCAGGCCGGCCAGCACATGCACCGGTACGGCTCCGCATCCCCTACAACGACTCCATCCTGGAGTTCAGCTGGTACACGCCGAAGTAGTCGCGGGTGCACGGACGTTCCTCGGCCCGGCGCGGGATTCCGCGCCGGGCCGAGGTGTTGTCGGTCAGGCGGGCTGCCAGAGCTCGATCCGGTGGCCCTCCGGGTCGGTGACCCAGCCGAACCGGCCGACGCCGTCCATGTCCTGGGTCTCCTCGGCCACGTCCGCTCCCTTCGCGCGCAGCTGCGCGAGCATCGCGTCCAGGTCGCGGACGCGGAAGTTGAGCATGGTCTGCTGGGTGCGGGGGCCGAAGTAGTCGGTCCCGGAGTCGAAGGCCGCGAAGACCGTCGGCCCGGGCTGCGGATGCCACAGGCCGTGCTCGTCGGCGTCCAGGCCCAGGCAGTCGCGGTACCAGGCGCTCAGCGCGGCGGGGTCGGCGGCGCGCAGGAAGTATCCGCCGATGCCGAGTACTCGTTCCATGCCGCCATCCTGCCAGCGGGGCGGCCGGCGGGCCCGGCACCGCGCGGGCCTGCCCGGCCCGCAGGCGGCTCCCCCTCGTCTTCGGGTGATCTTGGTCGGGCGTCGGCGCGGCGTCCGGACGGGCGCGGCGGACGGTCCGGTATGCATGTCCCGGACCGGCGTTCGTGGGCGCATCGTGCTCCCGTCGGCCCGCCAACTCCCTGTCACCCGAAAGGATCCGATCGCCATGAAGCTGGTACGACGAATCGCTGCCACCGGCTGCACCCTCGCCCTCGCCCTGGGCGGCCTCGTCGCCGTCGCCCCGACCGCGAGCGCCAGCCCGCAGGGGTGCTTCTACTACGTCCTGGAGAACGTGCCGAACGCGGACCAGGAGCTCGTGGAGGACGCCTGTCGGACCGGGGCAGCCGGCGGCGAGGAGGCGTTCCGGGCCTGCTACCACCTCCTGCGGGAGGACTACGTCCCCGCCGTCGTCGCGGCGAACGCCTGCCGCCGCGCCGCCGAGTAGCGGCAACTCCCAGAAACGGTCCTGCGCCTGGACGTAGCCCTGGGCGCGGAACAGGTCCTCGCTGGTGTCGGCGTACAGCTGCGGGATGCCGTTGGCGT
>NZ_JBEXJK010000820.1:0-1190 GCF_040609095.1 Kitasatospora sp. NPDC004799 | reverse complement strand
AGCCGAGCAGGGAGTCGCCGAGCCGTGCGGTGTAGAGGTTGAGGGTGCGCTGGTCGCTGACCGCACCCCGGCGCTGCGCACCGCCGTGCACTGGCGCGGCCTGCCGCACCCCGTCCAGGTCGTCGCGCGCCGCGCCGAACTGCCCGTCCGGCAGCTGGACCGGCGCGGCCTGACGCCCGAGCAGCGGGCCGCGGAGACCGAGCGGCTGCTCGCCGAGGAGCGGGCCGCCGGGCTGGACCTCGGCACCGCGCCGCTCACCCGGCTCGCCCTGGCGGCGCTGCCCGGCGAGGAGGTGCTGCTGCTCTGGTCCACCCACCACGTGATCCTGGACGGCTGGAGCACCGGGCAGCTGCTCACCGAGGTCTGCGAGGAGTACGCCGCGCTGACCGGCGGCCCGCAGGCGCCCCGCCCGGTCCGCCGCCCGTTCGCGGACTTCCTGGCCTGGCTGCGCGAGCAGGACGGGCAGGCCGCCGAGGAGCACTGGAACGGCGCCCTGGCCGGGTTCACCGAGCGGACCGCGCTGCCCTACGACCGCCGGCCCGCCGGGGCCCACCGGGCCCGCTCCACCGCCGCCGTCCACCGCGTCCTCGACGAGGCGGCCTCCGCCCGGCTGCGGGAGAACGCCGCCGTCGCCGGACTGACCGTCAACACCCTGGTCGAGGGCGCCTGGGGGCTGCTGCTGGCCCGCTACGGCGGCACCGGGGACGTGGTCTTCGGCACCACCGTCTCCGGGCGGCCGGCCGAACTGCCCGGCGTCGAGACGATGATCGGCCTGTTCATCAACACCGTGCCGGCCCGGGTCCGGGTGCCCGCCGACGGCGCCGTCCTGCCCTGGCTGCGCGCGCTCCAGGACCGGCAGAGCGAGGGCCGCCGGCACGACCACCTGGCGCTGACCCGGATCCGGGCACTGAGCGAACTGCCCGCCGGGGAACCGCTGTTCGACAGCATGGTGGTGTTCGAGAACTACCCCGTCGACGAGTCGGCCGCGGACCGCACCGGGGTGCGGGTGGTCGAGGTGCGCGCCGACGACGCCACCACCTTCCCCTGGTGCCTGCGGGCCCACCTGAGCGGGCAGCTCGCCTTCGACCTGGCGTACGACCCGGCGCTCTTCGACCCGCGCACCGTCCAGGACGCCGCCGACCGCCTGGCCCGGCTGCTGACCGCGCTGGCCGACGGCCTGGCCGCCGGCC
>NZ_JBEXJK010000819.1:0-1195 GCF_040609095.1 Kitasatospora sp. NPDC004799 | reverse complement strand
GCCATCGCGCTGTACGGCTGGCGCAGGCGGTCCGGCCTGCGCGCCGCCGCGGGCCGCACCGGGGCCGACCGCACGACGCGGCGCCGTGTCCTCCTCGCCCTGGCGCTGTGCGCCGTGGCCGGAGCCGTCGCCCACGCCTGGTGGTGGCTCGCGGGCCCGGACGCGGTGACGACCGGCCTGCCGCTGGACGCAGTGGTCGAAGGGGTGCTGTCCGACGCGGCGAAGGGCGGCGGCGCCGGCCTGATCGGCGCCCTGGCCGTGTACGTCCTCGGGTGGTGGACCTGGCGGACCTGGCGGACCGTCACGGCGACGCGCCCGCGGGGGAGCGGAGCCGCCTCCGGCCGCGACGGCGCCCCGGGGGCGGACACCACCGGCTGACCCGCCGCCACCGACGCCCGCGCCGCTGTGCCCGTCAGCGGCCGCGGGCCGGGGACCGTACGGGCAAGGAGCGCTGCCCCGGAGCCTGCCCCCCAGGGCCTTCCCGCGCCCCGGGTGCTGGGATGTCGTGAGGTGACGTCCTGCGCGACCGTGACCGAGAGGCGGGCCTCCGTATGATCCGCGAACACCGCCCGGCGCCCGCCGTGGACCGGCGACGGGACAGGGCCCCCGAACGGCCGCCGGCGTCCCGGCAGAACTTGCTGCACCTTCAGCGGACCGTCGGGAACACGGCGGTGCTGCGGATGCTCCAGCTCGCCGGGCACCCGTACGCCCAGCCCGGCCACGATCCCGGGGGCGGCGATCGGTCCGGGCCGGAGGCCGGATCCGCCCCGGTCCAGCGCTCCACCGTCCAGGACGTGCTGCGCACCCCCGGCCGCCCGCTGGACGACGGCACCCGTACGGACATGGAGACGCGGCTCGGCGCGGACTTCTCCGACGTCCGGATCCACGACGACCCGGCCGCCAGGGCGTCGGCCGCCGAGGTCGGCGCCCGCGCCTACACCTCCGGCAGCCATGTCGTGATCGGGGCGGGCGGTGGCGACCGGCAGACCCTGGCCCACGAGCTGACCCATGTCATCCAGCAGCGCCGGGGCCCGGTGGCGGGCACCGACCACGGTGACGGCCTGCGGATCAGCGACCCGTCCGACCGTTTCGAACGCGAAGCCGAGGCCAACGCGCACGCCGCCCTCCGCGGCCCGGCTCCCGACCTCCAGCGCGCCCCCGCCGGCGACGCACCGGGCACGACGGGCTCCGGGAC
>NZ_JBEXJK010000818.1:0-1199 GCF_040609095.1 Kitasatospora sp. NPDC004799 | reverse complement strand
CCGGGCCCCGCCCCGGCCCGGCCGCGGCCGGGACCGGCACCAGCAGGCTCGGACACCGGTTCGAGCCCAACCGTTACCGTTGCTGTCGGAGGCTCCGCCCGCCGCGGAGGCCTCCGACCAGGCCCGCCGCCCCACCGGGGCCGGCGCCGCACGGACCGGCGCCGCCCGGCGAAGGGCGCGGCCAGACACCCGACCGGAGAGCACGAGCATGAGCGACACCTGGCAGCGCCTGCGCCGCGAGCACCCGCGGTTGCTCGACTTCGCAGGCGGGGCGGTCCTGCTCACGATCACCACCCTCGGCGCCACCGTCGACCAGACCGGCGGCCGCGTCGCCCGGTTCGACGTGCCCACCGTCCTCATCGCGACGGTCTCCGCCGTCACCGTGTTCGCCCACCGCCGATACCCGCGCGCGGTGGTCGCCCTGACGCTGCTCTGCACGATGGTCCTCGCCCTGGTCAGCCCCCGGCTCACCCCGGCGGTGGCCACCCCGCTGCTGCTCGCGCTCTACTTCCTCGCCATCCGCACCGACCGCGCCACCGCGCTGCGCGCCTCGCTCGCCACCGCCGTCCTGCTCACCGGGATGTCCCTGATGTTCGGTTCCGGCAGTCCGATCAGCGAACGGCTCGGCGTCCTCGCCTGGGCCCTGCTGCCCGGCGCCCTCGGCGACTCCATCCGCAACCGCCGCGCCCACCTCGCGGCCATCGAGGAGCGCGCCGAACGGGCCGAGCGCACCCGCGAGGAGGAGGCCCGCCGCCGGGTCGCCGACGAGCGGATCCGGATCGCCCGCGACCTGCACGACGTCGTCGCCCACCACATCGCCCTCGCCAACGCCCAGGCCGGCATCGCCGTCCACCTCATGGACAACCACCCCGTCCAGGCCCGCGAGGTGCTCAGCCACATCACCGACGCCACCGGCTCGGCCCTCCAGGAACTGCGCGCCACCGTCGGCCTGCTGCGCCGCGACGAGGAGCGCGCCCCGCTCGAACCCGCCCCCGGCCTCGACCGGCTGCCCGAGCTGATCAACACCTTCGAACGGGCCGGCCTGCCGGTCCGGCTCACCGTCGAGGGCGAGGCCCGCCCGCTGTCGCCCGGCGTGGACCTCACCGCCTTCCGGATCGTCCAGGAGTCGCTGACCAACGTGGCCAAGCACGCCCACGGCGCCGACGCCGAGATCACCCTCGCCTACAGCGGCAGCCCGA
>NZ_JBEXJK010000817.1:0-1205 GCF_040609095.1 Kitasatospora sp. NPDC004799 | reverse complement strand
CGCCGGCCGCCGCGGGACCGGCCGGGCCCGGGCCGGGCTGCCCGAGACCGGCCTCGCGCAGCACGGCGGCCTGGCCCGCGTACTGCTCCAGGCAGCCGCGCGCGCCGCAGGCGCACCGGACGCCGTCCGGGTGGACGGGGAGGTGCCCGAGTTCGCCGGCGAAGCCGCGGGCGCCGCGGAACAGCCGCCCGTCGATGACCAGGGCAGCACCGATCCCGGCGTCCGCGGAGACGTGCAGGAAGGTCTCCGCGGCCTGCTCGGCGTTCCAGTACTCGGCCAGGGCCCCGAGGTTGGCCTCGTTCTCCGGCTCGGGCACGGTGCCCGGGTCGGGCCAGTGGTCGGCGACGCCGACGGTGCGCCAGCCGAGGTTGGGCGCGCGCTCGACCCGTCCGACGGGCTCGTTCGCCACCACCCCGGGCACCGCCAGGACCCGGCCCTCGACGCGCAGCCCGAGGCCGCGGGCCTCGGCCTCCACCTCGGCGGCCAGCTCGGCGGTCTCCGCCAGCACCTGCCCGGCCGTCCGGCCGGCGTTCGCCCGGTCCACCCGGCGCCACACCCGGGTTTCGCCGCGCAGGTCCACGACGCACGCGGCGAGGTGCGTGACCCCGATCTCCAGGCCGAGGCCGGCCGGGCCCTCGGCGCTCACCGCCAGCGCGCGCCCGGGGCGGCCGACCCGTCCGTCGGGCGCGGTCTCACACTCGGTCAGCGCGCCCCGCCCGATCAGCTCGTCGACCAGCGAGGAGACGGCCGCCCTGGTCAGGCCGACGCGGACGGCGACGTCCGCGCGGGACAGCGGGCGGGCGAGCGGGTCGTGCGCGGCGACCGCGCCGAGGACCACCGAGAGGTTCCGCCGCCGCATGTCCTGCTGCGACGCGGGCCCGTCGCCCTGGCTGTTCCTCGCTCTGCCGACCACGGTCACGTGCGCGCCCCTCCTACCGGTCCTCGGCCGGGGCTCCCTGCAAGGCCCCGGCCCGACGCAGGGTACCGCTGATCCGTTCGAGGGCGTCCGTGTCCCGTGCCACGGGCTCCAGCACCGGGCCCTCGGCGGTGCGCCAGCGGCGGGCCACCGCGTCGGCGGGCTCGCCGGTGAGCAGCGCGGCGGCCTGGGCGGCTCCTCCCCCTCCCACACCTCCCCGCTGTGCGCCGCCCCCAACTCGTGCAGCCGCACCAGCGCCGCCGCCAACTCCTCGGTGAGCCAAACCGGT
>NZ_JBEXJK010000816.1:0-1211 GCF_040609095.1 Kitasatospora sp. NPDC004799 | reverse complement strand
GGGGGCGGGGGGCCCCCCCCCGGGGCCCCCCCCCCCCGCCACGGCCACGCGTCAGAGGGCGGGCACGATCATCGCCGTGAACGGGCGGGTGGCCGCGAGGCGCTCCTCCAGCAGTTCCCGGTACTGCTCGGACTCGTAGACGGTGCGGGCCTGTTCGGCGTCGGCGAAACGCAGGACGACGGTGTGGGTGCCGCCGGCCGGCCGCCCGCCCTCGGACAGGTGGACGGTCCGGTCGGTGCTCGCGAGCAGTTCCCCCGCGTCCGGGCCCAGGAGAACGGGAGTGGCGGCCCGGCGGTAGGCGTCCAGGCGCTGAGGGTCGGTCACGTCGTAGTTCAGTATGAGCAGGGCGGGCATGGTCTCTCCTCGTCGATCCGCGCGAAGCAGGGGCGGACAGGGCCCCGGACGCGCGGGATCGACGCGGCGCCCGGGCGGCCGCCACGGACGGCGACGGATCACCACCGGGCGGACCGTGATCCAGTATCCGCCCCCCGCGCCGGCCCGTCGGACCCGCCCCCGTCAGCACGGCCGGCCGTCCCCGGAGT
Source organism: Kitasatospora sp. NPDC004799 (assembly GCF_040609095.1). Lineage (NCBI taxonomy): Bacteria > Bacillati > Actinomycetota > Actinomycetes > Kitasatosporales > Streptomycetaceae > Kitasatospora > Kitasatospora sp. NPDC004799. Next base: position 669 of record NZ_JBEXJK010000816.1, on the reverse strand, counting down.
CCCCGTTCAGGACGGAGTCCCCGTTCAGGACGGAGAGCACCAGGACACCGAGCAGCACCGGACCGAGAACGCTGCGCAAGGACACAGGGACAGGAGTTCCCGCCGCAATCAGCCGCGGGACGCACCGCGCCCGGCCCGGATCTGCCAGGTCCGAGCCGGTGGATCCGTTGAAGGACGTGACTACGCCGGTTCCTCGCGTACTCCTCCCCAACCCGCTCGCCGGACCCGCACCATCTGGCAGTGCTGGCACGTCCCGGCTCTGTCGGGGCCGCTCCCGCCCTCCCCGGCACCACCCGGTTCAGGCTGCCCCCAGCTACACCGACCTGCTGCGACAGGCCGGAGGCGCACTTCATGACCGTTGGCGCACGACCTCTGCGCCACTTCACGGGACACGACCGATGGCCGAACAGGCCGCCGCTGTGCATCCGACCAGGAGCAGCTCTCCGTGGAAGCGCTGCCGGGCCGCGGGCTCTCGAAGAAGTCCAGCTTCCGCCGGCGAACCTGTCCGGGCGGCGCATGCTCGTTAATTCAGCGGCCGGGCCTCCCTGTGGGTTGTTAGGGTGGGGGCCGGTCGGGGACGGCTGAGGTGTGGGGGATCCATGGGTTCGCAGGACGGTAGTGACCGTGCGGGTTTCGGGTGCGTGGCGTGCTGCGCCGAGGACACCGCGG
>NZ_JBEXJK010000815.1:0-1220 GCF_040609095.1 Kitasatospora sp. NPDC004799 | reverse complement strand
CCACCGGCGCTACTGGGCGCCGGAGGCCGCCGAGCACACCGACGACGAGCGGACCACCGTCCGGCGGGTGCGCGCCCTGCTCGCCGACACCGTGCGCCGGCAGGCCGCCGACACCGGCGTCAAGCCCGGCGCCCTGCTCTCCGGCGGCCTGGACTCCAGCGCCATCGTCGGCCTGGCCGCGGCCGGCGGCGAGAAGGTCGCCACCTACTCGGTCGACTTCGCCGGCAGCGAGACCGACTTCAAGGCGGACGCCCTGCACGTCAGCCGGGACGCCCCGTACGTGCGGGCGGTGGTCGACCACGTGGGCACCCGGCACACCGAGATCCTGCTGGACGCCCCCTCGCTGCTCGACCACCTGGGTGCCACCCTGCGGGCCCGCGACCTGCCCGGCGTCGGCGACCTCGACGTCTCGCTGCACCTGCTCTTCCGCGAGGTGCGCGGCCACGCCGAGGTGGTGCTCTCCGGCGAGGGCGCGGACGACGTCTTCGGCGGCTTCCCCTGGTTCGCCGCCGAGGCCGCGCAACCGACCGCCAACTTCCCCTGGTCGGCCGGGATCACCGACCGCAGCGGGATGCTCTCCGCCGAGTTGCGCCGCCACCTGGACGTGGACGCCGAGGTGGCCGCCCGCTACGGCGAGGCGCTCGCCGAAGTCCCGCGGCTGGCGGGCGAGTCGGGCGCGGACCACCGCCTGCGCGAGGCCTTCCACCTCCAGCTCACCCGCTTCCTGCCGTTCCTGCTGGACCGCAAGGACCGGATGAGCTTCTCGGCCGGCCTGCTGGTCCGGCTGCCGTTCACCGACCACCGGCTGGTCGAGTACGTGTGGAACACCCCGTGGGCGCTCAAGCGGCTCGGCGGCCAGGAGAAGGGCCTGCTGCGCGAGGCGGTCGCCGACCTGCTGCCCACCGAGGTGGTGCGGCGGCAGAAGAGCGGCTTCCCGTTCGGGCAGAGCCCGGAGTACCTGGAGGCGGTCCGCGAGGCCGTCCGCGCCCTGCTCGCCGACCGCGACTCGCCGGTCCTGCCGCTGCTGAACACCGAGGCGCTGCGCGCCCAGGTGGACGGCGGCGGCTGGCACACCGGCACCTTCACCCCACCGCCCTGGCTGCCGCGCGCCCTGCTGCTGGACGCCTGGCTGCGGACGTACGGCGTCCGCGTGGTGCTCTGACCGGCCGCTCCGCCGCGGCGCCGCCCGTACCCCCGCTCCACCGGGGTGCGGGCGGCGC
>NZ_JBEXJK010000814.1:0-1221 GCF_040609095.1 Kitasatospora sp. NPDC004799 | reverse complement strand
ACCCCAGCGCCGAACCCGCCCGCTTCCCCGTCCAGTACGTCATCCGCCCCCAGACCGCCGAGCACCCCGACTACCGCGGCTACGCCGGACAGCTCGCCTCCGGCGTCCTACGCGTCGGCGACCCCGTCACCGTCCTGCCCTCCGGCCACACCACCACCGTCGCCGCCATCGACGCCCTCGGCCGCGCAACCGACATCGCCTGGGCCCCCCAGTCCGTCACCGTCCGCCTCACCGACGACCTCGACATCTCCCGCGGCGACCTCATCACCGCAGGACAGGCGCCCGTCCCGACCAAGGACATCGAAGCCACCGTCAGCCACCTCAACGAACGCCCCCTGCGCGCCGGCGACAAGGTCCTCCTCAAACACACCACCCGCACCGTCCGGGCCCTGGTCAAGGAGATCACCTACCGCATCGACATCGACACACTCCAACAGCGCTCCGGCACCGACGGGTTGAACGTCAACGACATCGGCCACATCGTCCTGCGCACCGCCGAACCACTCGCGCTCGACGCCTACACCGACAACCGCCGCACCGGATCCTTCCTCCTGATCGACCCGGCCGACGGCACCACCCTCACCGCCGGCATGGCAGGCGAGGCCTTCACCACCATCCCCACCACCGACACAACCGACGAGGAGGAGTGGGTCTGATGCCCACCGAGGCGTTCTCGGGCATGGACAAGGAAGGCGGCCGCATCGGCAGCGGCGTCCTCGGCAGCGGCCAGGGCGGCCTGACCCGATGTGCGGGCCGACAGAGCTGAGTTGCGATCCTCGGTCGCCCCAAAGGGTGACCGCCATGTCCCGAGACCGTCTCCTGGCGGTCCGTCTGCGAACAGGACTCCACCATGGCACAGAACCCTGCTCCCTCGCACAGCCCCACCCTGCATACGCCCACCCGCCCCAACGCCGGACGGATCAGACGCTCCGCCGCTGCCGCCGCGGCCGGCCTGACCGCGGTGGCCCTGCTGTCGGCCTGCGGCTACGGCTCCAAGGCGGACAAGTCGTCCGATGCCAAGGCCGACACCGTGGCCACCGCCGGGGGTTCCGCGGTGAAGCTGTCGGCGGACACGGTGAAGATCGGCTACTTCGCCAACCTCACCCACGGCACCCCGCTGGTCGGTCTCCAGGAAGGCCTCCTCCAGAAGGAGTTGGGCGCCACCCAGATCAAGACCCAGGTCTTCAACGCCGGCCCCGCCGAGATCGAGGCCCTGAACGC
>NZ_JBEXJK010000813.1:0-1232 GCF_040609095.1 Kitasatospora sp. NPDC004799 | reverse complement strand
GCGCCGACCAGCCCGGCCACCCCCGGCACGGCGTTCTCCACCACCCCCGACGGTCGGTCACTGCACCGGCACGAACTCGCCGGTCACGTTGCCGACGCGGTCGGGCTCCGCCACCAGGTCGAGCACCAGTTCCGGGCTGCCCGGCGCGAAGTCCAGCTGCGACAGTTCGATCCACACCACGTTCGGGCTCGTGGTGGACTCGAAGAAGTACCGCCGCTGGGTCAGGTCGGTGACGGTCCGCCAGCGGGTGGTCGAGACCTCCGGCCGCTGGGCCTCGTCCGGGGTGCCGAACGGGGCGGAGGCGTTGCGGATCACGCTGAACGCGTACGCCGTGGCCTCGCGCGGGTCGGAGGTGTTCGGGAGCATCGCGGAGAAGTAGGCGGCGCGGGCGAAGCGGTCGGGCGACTCGACACCTCCGGGCAGCGGCTGGGTGCCGCCGCCCGCCGGGTACTGCTCCTGCAGCTTCAACTGCTCGTCGTACACGGGCGAGTTCGCCATCACCGTGAACTCGGGGCCGTGGTGGATGTTGGTCTTGCCGTCGATGAACTCGATGACGGCCGAGTCGCCGCTCGGGTCCGCGACCGCGATGTGGCCGGTCCCCGGCTTGTCGCCGAGGTCCATCTCGATGAGCTGCACGTTGTCGTTCTCGAGCCACTCGACGGCCGCGGCGACGGTGCCGAACCGGTCGAGCAGGCACTGGATCGCCCAGTAGAGCTCGAGCCCGGGGCGGTCGCCGTCCCGCTCCCCGTAGTCCGACTCGGAGAGGTAGAGCCCGCTGACCTGGAACCCCGCCTCGTTGACGCCGTCGACCACGGCCTGGCCGTACATGAGCGCGACGACGCTGCCGTAGGCCGAGGTCCAGGTGAAGGGATGGGGGTCGCCGGGCGTGTTCGGGGTGCTCTCACGGCGCACGCCGCGCGGGCGCACGGCGAGGACCGTCGCGGTGTCGTCGGACCAGTCCATGCTCCGGCCGACGAGGACGGTGCCCGCACCGGGGCTGCCTTCGGACGACCACAGGAATCGTGTACACATGCCCCGCATCCTGGACCGTTCCACCACGAATCATTCGTTGGACGCAGGCCGGCTCACCCGTTCGGGCGGAACGTTTTCGATCACAGCGCCAGGTGGCTCGTGCGGCGGGGGCCCGGGGGTTGGCGGGGGGCGGCGCCGGGCCGGCGTCGGCGGCGGCCCGGCGCGGGGGGGCGGGGGGGGGGGTGTGTATATAGGTAGAG
>NZ_JBEXJK010000812.1:0-1236 GCF_040609095.1 Kitasatospora sp. NPDC004799 | reverse complement strand
TGAAGGTTCCGTAGGCGAAGCCGAGGTCGACCCGGTCCAGGCCGGTGACGGGCTCCGGGCCGGAGCGGTAGGTCTTGGAGACCGAGCGGAGTTCGTCCAACCGGGCCTCCAGCCGCTCGCGCTCCTCGCGCGGCAGCAGGACCGCCAGCGCCGCCTCGGCGTCCGGGAAGCCCGCCGAGGCGGCGGCCTTGCCCAGTTCGTCCTCGGCGTCCTCGAGCCGGGCCGCCGCCTCCGCGCGGGCCCGGGCGGCGCTGGCCGCGGCGGCGACCGCCTCGGTGAGCCGGGTGAGGGCCGCGGCCCGGTCGGCGACGGAGGCCGCCTCACCGCGGGCGGCCGCCACCCGGTCGGTCAGCGCCTGCTGTTCGGTGCCGAGCGCCTGCAGCCGGTCGGAGAGCACGGCGGCGCGCTCCTTGGCCTCCCGCAGCTCGTCGACCCGGCGGGCGCGGTCCTGCGACAGCCGGGCGATCTCCTGCTCGACCGGGCCGAGCGCCTCCGCCGCGTGCCGGGCCCCGCGGTGCTCGCGCTCCAGATCGGCGAGGGCCCGCGCGAGCGCGTCCGTCCCGTCCGGCCCGGCCGTGCCGACGGCGGTGGCCTCGCGCACCCGCAGGGCGGTGAGCGCCTGGTCGGCCTCCGTCCAGGCCCGCTCGGCGGCGGCCTGGGCCCGGCGCGCCCGCTCCTCGTCCTCGGCGCCGACCCGGCCGCCGGGAGCGGCCTCGGCGGGCGCCGGGTGCTCGGGCGAGCCGCAGACCCGGCAGGCCTCGCCCGCGCGCAGCTGCTCGGCCAACTCGGCGGCCATGCCGCTCAGTCGGCGGTCCCGCAGGTTCAGACCGTGCTCGCGGGCGTCCAGCGCGGCGGTGCGCAGGGCGGCCACCCGGGGTTCGGCCGCGGCGATCTCGGCGCGCAGCCCGTCGCGCTCCCGGGCCGCGCCCAGCCGGACGGTCAACTCGGCGCGCTTCTCGTCCAGTTGCTCGACCCGGGTGGTCGCCGACCGGGCCTCGGCGTGCTGCTGCTCCAGGCGGCCCAGCTCGCCCTCGAACTCGGCGAGCCAGTCCTCGGCCTCCTCGGCCAGCTCCTCGGCGGCGCGTCGGTCCTCCGCCAGGGACCGCTGCTCACGGGCGAGTTCGGCGCAGCGCCGTTCCTCCGCCCGGGCCGCCTCCAGCCGGACCACCTCGGCCCGCAGCCGCAGCTCGGCCTCCGCCAGTCCGGCGGCGTCAGATAGCAAGAGCACACGTCTGA
>NZ_JBEXJK010000811.1:0-1241 GCF_040609095.1 Kitasatospora sp. NPDC004799 | reverse complement strand
GGCCGACCGGGGCGTCCGGCGGTCCTCGGACCGGTGGACGCCCCGGCGGCGCGGCGCACGGGTGGATCAGAAGGTGAGGACCTCGACGTCCCCGGCCTCGTCGGCGCCGCCGTCCTCGTCGGCGGCGACCAGGCTGCGCAGCGTGATCTGCCGCAGGATCAGGTCGACCACGTCGGCGACGGTGTTGCCGCCGAACACGAACGAGGGCGGGACGTCCGCGGCGAAGTCCGCCAGCAGCCGGTTGCGCAGCCGCACGGCGGTCAGCGAGTCCAGGCCCAGCTCGTTCAGCCGGCGGTGGCCGAAGGTCGGGCGCAGCTCCTCGCGCTGGCGCGCGGTGAGGCCCAGCAGCTCGCCGGCGGCGGCCAGCAGGTCCTCGGTGAGCGCGGCCCGCCCGGCCTGCGGGTCCCGCAGGGCGAGGTCGACCACCTGCTCGGCGGTGCGGCCCGCGGCCGGCTCGGCCGGAGCCTGCGGCGCCCGCCCGTCCGGGTCCGGCCGCTGGGCCCGCTCCGGGGCCAGGCCGTCCAGCAGGGTGTACGGCAGGCGCCGGTCGTCGGCCGCCGTGTACCGGGCCCAGTCGACCGCCGCCAGGCCCACCACCGGCAGGCCGCCGCCCAGCACGCTCCCGAAGGCCGTCAGGGCCTCCTCGGTGCCGAGCCCGGTGACGCCGCCGCGGGCGAGCCGGGCGAGCAGCTCCGGCCGGGCGGCCAGGCCCGCCTCGGCCCACGGGCCCCAGTTGACGCTGAGGGCCGGCTGCCCGTCGTGGCACCGCTGTTCGGCCAGACCGTCCAGGAAGGCGTTGGCGGCGGCGTAGTTGGCCTGGCCGGCCGAGCCGGTCAGGGAGGCGAGCGAGGAGTAGAACACCAGGAAGTCGAGCCCGGCGTCGGCGGTCAGCGCGTGCAGGTGCCGCGCGCCCAGGACCTTCGGCCGCAGCACGGCGGCGAAGCGGTCGCGGTCGAGGTCGACCAGCGGGGCGTCGTCGGTGGTCCCGGCGGCGTGCACGACGCCGCGCAGCGGGGGCAGTTCCCGGCCGATCCGCTCGACCAGCGCCCTCGTCTCCGCCGGGTCGGCCACGTCGGCCGGCCAGAGCTCGACCCGCACCCCGGCGGCCCGCAACTCCTCGACCTCGCGCGGGGGTTCGGCCGGCACCGAGCGGCCGGTCAGCACCAGGCAGCGCGCGCCCAGGCCGGCCAGCCGGCCGGCGGTGGCCAGGCCCAGCGCGCCGAGCCCGCCGGTGACCACCG
>NZ_JBEXJK010000810.1:0-1244 GCF_040609095.1 Kitasatospora sp. NPDC004799 | reverse complement strand
GCCGCGGCCTGGTCCGGGACCAGACCGGGGACATCGCCCCGCGCTACCAGGACGACTGGGCGGCCGGTGCCGGCTCGGGCGCCCCGCCGGACGCGGGTGCCCGCGACCAGCGGCCGGCGAGGACGGTGCCGACGATCAGCTGGAGCTGGTGGTAGAGCATCAGCGGCAGCACCATCAGCCCGGCCTGCGCTCCGAACAGGACGGTGGCCATCGGCAGGCCGTTGGCCAGGCTCTTCTGCGAACCGCACAGCACCGCCGCGACGGTGGCCTGCCGGTCGAGCCCCAGCAGCCGGGCGCCGATCCCGGTGGCCGCCAGGGCGGCGGCCAGCAGGGCGAGCAGCACCGCGAGCAGCCCGAGCAGGGCGAGCGGGGTGGCCAGGCCCCAGATGCCCTGGGAGACCGCGGCGCTGAACGCCGTGTAGACGACCAGCAGGATCGAGCCGCGGTCCACCGGGGTGAGCACCCGTTTGTGCCGGGACAGCGGACCGCCGAGCCACGGCCGCAGCACCTGCCCGAGCAGGAACGGCGCGAGCAGCTGGAGCCCGATCCGCAGCAGCCCGTCGGCGGACAGCTCGGTGTGCGAGCCCAGCAGCCAGGCCGCCAGCAGCGGCGTCAGCACCAGCCCCGCCAGGCTGGAGTAGGTGCCCGCGCAGATCGCCGCCGGGACGTTGCCCCCGGCGGCGCCGGTGAGCGCCACCGAGGACTGCACCGTCGAGGGCACCAGGCAGAGGAACAGCACCCCGGTCTGCAGCTGCCCGGTCAGCGGGACGGGCGTGAGCAGCGCGGTGGCCACGCCGAGCAGCGGGAAGAGGACGAAGGTGGCGGCCAGCACCAGCCCGTGCAGTCGCAGGTGGCGCAGCCCGGCCAGCGTCTCGCGGGTGGAGAGCCGGGCGCCGTAGAGGAAGAACAGCAGCGCCACCGCGAGGTCGCAGGCCACCTCGGCGACCCGCGCCGAGGTGCCCGAGGCCGGGAACAGCGCGGCCAGCCCGACCGTGGCGGCCAGCGCCGCCATGTACGGGTCCAACCAGCGCGGCAGCAGCCCGCGGGGGCGGGGCCCGGGGCCGCGCCGGGCCTGCACCCGGCCCTCGGCCAACCGCTCTCCGGCCGCCCGCTCCCCGACCGGCCGTTCCCCGACCGGCCGTTCCCCGCCGGTCCGCTCCCCGCGCGGCCCGAGCCCCGGGGGGGGGTGCGGGGGCGGGCGGCGGGGGGGGACCGGGCCCCCCCCCGCCCCCGGCCGCCCCCCC
>NZ_JBEXJK010000809.1:0-1245 GCF_040609095.1 Kitasatospora sp. NPDC004799 | reverse complement strand
GTCAACGAGTTCGAGGAACTCGCCACCCTTCCCGAACACGCCCCCACGGCGATCCGGCCGCTGGCGCTGCGACCGGTCGCGCGCACCGGTCGTGCAGGCCGTGTCCGGGGCCTTGTGCCGCTCCACCGGCCTGCCCATACTTCCCGTCAGCGCCTGTCAGGAGCAGATCATCCGCGGTGACCCCCATGGGCACCGTCGGGTGTCCGCGCACTCCCTGATCGCGCCTCACGGCCCCCACACCCTCAGGGGGCCTCTCACTCCCAGGAGGAGACCCAGTGAGGACCACGCGCACCATCCCCCGCACCCGCACCGCGAGGACCACCCGGCTGCTCGCCGCCGCCGTCGGCCTGCTGTCCGCCACCGCGGTCGCCGTGCCGAGCGCGGTCGCCGCGCCCGCGCCGTCCGGCCAGGCCCGACTGGCGGCGGTGAGCGACGCCGTGCAGCGGACCGACGTCAACGGCATCGCCTGGTACACCGACCAGGCGTCCGGCCGCGTCGTCGTCACGGCGGACGAGACCGTCCCGCCGGCCGCGATCACCAGGATCCGGCAGGCCGCCGGCTCCGACGCCGCCACCCTGAAGATCCAGCGCACCTCCGGGACCTTCCGCCCGCTGCTCGCGGCCGGTGACGCCGTCTACGGCGGCCAGTACCGCTGTTCGCTCGGCTTCAACGTGGTGAGCGGCAGCACGTACTACTTCCTCACCGCCGGGCACTGCGGGAACGTCGCGAACACCTGGTACACCAACTCCGGTCACACCACGCTGATCGGGGCCACCGTCAACTCCAGCTTCCCGGGCAACGACTACGCGCTGGTCAGCTACGACAACAGCGCCGTGAGCCACACCGGCGGGTTCTCCTCCGCCCCGAACGCCTTCGTCGGCGAGGCGGTCAAGCGCACCGGGTCGACCACCGGCACCCACGGCGGCACCGTCACCGGCCTCAACGCCACCGTGCGCTACGCCGACGGCGGCACCGTCCGCGGCATGATCCAGACCAACGTCTGCGCCGAGCCCGGGGATTCGGGCGGCCCGCTGTACGACGGCACCAAGGCGCTCGGCATCACCTCCGGCGGCAGCGGCGACTGCTCCACCGGCGGCACGACCTTCTTCCAGCCGGTCAACGAGGCACTGGCCAAGTACGGCGTCAACGTCTACTGACCCGACCGCCGTTCCTCCGGTCCGCCCGGCCGGACCCCCCCCCGCCGGCGGGGGGCGGGGCCCGCCGCGCGGCCCCCGATCCGAAGAG
>NZ_JBEXJK010000808.1:0-1262 GCF_040609095.1 Kitasatospora sp. NPDC004799 | reverse complement strand
CTCACCACCGAAACCGATCGACCCCTCCAACAAACCGTCGACGAACCACTTGAACCCCACCGGCACCTCCACCAGACCACGACCCACATCCGCCGCCACCCGGTCGATCATCGACGACGACACCAGCGTCTTACCGACACCCGCATCCCCCGGCCAGTCACCACGACGACGGAACAAGTAGTCCACCGCCACCGCCAGAAAATGGTTCGGATCCATCAACCCCCCATCAGGCGTCACGATCCCGTGCCGATCCGCATCCGCGTCATTGCCCACCGCCAACCCGTACTCACCCCGACGCGCGATCAACGACGCCATCACCGCCGGCGACGAACAATCCATCCGGATCCTCCCGTCCCAGTCCAACGTCATGAACCGCCACGTCGGATCCGTCAACGGATTCACCACCGTCACATCCACACCGTGGACCTCCGCGATCCGCCCCCAGTACTCCACCGACGCACCCCCCAACGGATCCGCCCCCACACGCAACCCCGCCCCCCGCACCGCCTCCAGATCCACCACCGACGGCAACGCCTCCACATAACCCCCCAAGAAGTCATGCCGCCCCGTCGTCGCCGCCGCCAACGCCCGCGCGTACGGAACCCTCCGCACCCCCCGCATCCCCTCACGGATCAACTCATTCGCACGATCCTGGATCCACCCCGTCACCCCCGAACCCGCCGGCCCCCCACTCGGCGGGTTGTACTTCAACCCCCCATCCCCCGGCGGATTATGCGACGCCGTCACCACAATCCCATCCGCCAACGCCCGCGGACTGCGCCGATTATGCGCCAACACCGCAAACGAAACCGCCGGCGTCGGCGTATAACCACCCCCCGCATCCACCAACACCTGCACCCCGTTCGCCGCCAACACCTCCAACACCGTCACCCGCGCCGGCTCCGACAACGCATGCGTATCCACCCCCAAAAACACCGGCCCCCCCACACCCTCCAACACCCGGAACTCACACACCGCCTGCGCCACCGCCGCCACATGATCCTCATTGAACGACCCGTCCAACGACGACCCCCGATGCCCCGACGTCCCGAACACCACCCGCTGCCCCACCTCCAGCGGATCCGGCCGCAACGCGTAATACGCCGTCACCAACCGCGCCACATCCACCAAATCACCAGACCCCGCCAACCACCCAGCCCGCACGTCCACCATCCACCCACTCCCACCAAACCCACCCACACCACACCACCACACCCCAACCCACCGATCGTAACCACAACACCACCCCACCCCACCAACCA
>NZ_JBEXJK010000807.1:0-1268 GCF_040609095.1 Kitasatospora sp. NPDC004799 | reverse complement strand
CCGCCAGCAGCAGGGCGACCAGGGCGGGCTCGACCTCCTGGAGCGCGATCACGTCGGCGTCGGCGGCCTCCAGCGCGGCGAGCAGCAGCGGGCGGTGGCGATCCGGTCGGCGTCGTAGCGGTCCCACAGGGTGTTCCAGGTGACCACGCGCAGGCCGGTGGCCGTCGGTCCTTCGCCGGCGGGAGAGGCCTCAGCGGGAGAGGCCTCGGCGGGAGAGGTCTCGGCGGGCCGCCAGCCGCCGTCCGGGTGCCAGGCGTACGGGGTGGTCGCGGTGAAGAAGGGCGCGGGCAGCCGGGGCGGGTCGGTGCGGCGCCCGGCCTCGGTGCGGTCGAGCAGGTCCACGCCCGAGGCGCGGTCCCAGACCCGCACGCCGTCGGCCTCGACCCAGTGCACCCGGTGCCAGGGGATCTCGCCGGAGGCGGCGAAGGACTCCAGCGGGACGCGCTCGGTGCGGTCGTCGCGCTGGCGCACGCCCAGGGTGAACCGGGCCGGGTCGAAGCGGGCGTCCCAGCGGATGCGCTGGCAGATCTGTTCGATGGGGCGCATCAGTCCTCCTCCTGGTCGAGCGTGCCCGCCGTGTCCTCCACGGTGCCACCGGGGCCGACGTACCAGGTGCGGTGCGCCTGACCGGGGTACGGCGGGCCGAAGCGGTGCAGCTGCGCGGTGAGCACCCCGGCGGGCACCGGGTGCGGCCGGACGGCGTTGCGGCGCAGCAGCTCGTCCTCGCCGACCACCAGCACCACCTGGGTGACCAGGGCGTCGCGGCCCCGGGCGACGGCGTGGACGTGGGAGCGCTGCTGGTGGTTGAGCGAGGTGGCGTCCCAGACGACCGTCCTGCCGGTGTCCGTACCGGTGGGGCCGTCGGCGGCCAGTGCGGCGTCCAGCCGGGCCAGCCCCTCGCGCAGCACGTCGGCGTTGTCGCGCTGGTCGGCGCGCGAGCCCCGGGCGGCGCGCAGGTCGTCCAGGCTGATCCGGGCGGCCGCGCCGGGGAGCCCGGCGGCGAAGCCGCTCTTGCCGCTGCCGGAGGGGCCGCACAGGTGGACCAGCCGGGGGAAGCGGCCGTCGCGCCAGCGCCAGGTGGCCGCCACGGCCTCCTCGGCGGTGGTGATCCGGCCGAGCGCGTACGCCTCGCGGGCCTGGGCCCAGCAGCGGTCGGCGGCGTCGCGGTCCAGGCCGGCCAGCGCCTCGCGCAGTCCGGTCCGCAGCCGGGCGAGCGGCGCCCCGTCGAGCAGCCCGGCGTCCTCGGCGTGCAGCACCGACCAGGCGAC
>NZ_JBEXJK010000806.1:0-1307 GCF_040609095.1 Kitasatospora sp. NPDC004799 | reverse complement strand
GCCACCTCCCGCAGCCGGGGCTCCTCGGTGGCGCAGCGGGCGTCCGCCAGGGGGCAGCGGGTACGGAAGCGGCAGCCGCTGGGCGGGGCGAGCGGGGAGGGCGGGTCGGCGGGGAGCAGGCCGGTGTCGCGCAGCGGGCGGCCGGGTTCGGGGACGGCGGCGAGCAGGGCGGCGGTGTAGGGGTGGGCGGGGGCGGCGAGGACGGTCTCGGTGGGGCCGCGCTCGCAGACGCGGCCGAGCTGGAGCACGGCCACCTCGTCGCTCACCGCCCGGACCACGCCGAGGTCGTGGGAGATGAAGAGCCCGGCCAGTCCGCGTTCCTCGGTGAGCCCGCGCAGCAGGTTGAGCACGGTGGCCTGGGCCGAGACGTCGAGGGCGGAGACCGCCTCGTCGGCGATCAGCACGCGCGGTTCGGCGGCCAGGGCGCGGGCGATGGCGACCCGTTGGGCCTGCCCGCCGGAGAGCTGGTGGGGGCGGCGGTCGCCGAACAGGGCGGGCGGCAGGCCGACGGCCTCCAGCTGCCGGGTGACGACCTCCTCGCGGTCCCGGGCCGGGTCGGGGTGGGCGTCGAGGGGCTCGGCGACGAGGTCGCGGACCCGGCGGCGCGGGTTGAGCGAGGACAGCGGGTCCTGGAAGACCATCTGGAGGCGCGGCCGAACGGCCCGCAGGGCGCGCGGGGAGAGCGCGGCGAGGTCGGTGCCGTCGAGGGTGACGCGGCCGGCGGCGGGCGGGGGAAGCCGCAGCAGGGCCTTGGCGATGCTGCTCTTGCCGGAGCCGGACTCGCCGACCAGGGCGAGGGTGCGGCGCGGGTACAGGGCCAGGTCGACACGGCTGACGGCGTGCAGCGGGCCGGAGCGGGTGCGGTGGACGACGCCGAGGCCGGTGGCCTCCAGGACGGGTTTTCCGAGGTTCGGGGCCTCGGGGCGGACGGCTTCGGGGTGGACGGCTTCGGGGCTGGTGGTCATGGAGCGGGCTCCAGTTCGTCGGGGGAGGGCGCGGTGTCGCCGGGCGCACCGAGCGGGAAGTGGCAGTCGGCGGTGTGCCCGTCCGCCGCGCCCTGCCGGGGCGGCGCGGTCGTGGTGCAGAGCTCCGTCGCCCGCTCGCAGCGCGGGGCGAACGGGCAGCCGACGGCGGTCCGGGAGAGGTCGGGCGGCGAGCCGGGGATGGCGGGCAGGGTGCGGCGCAGCGGGCCGGTGACCCGGGGGACGGCGCGATCACGCCGCCCCCGTCGCCCAGGCAGTCCCGCCCGGCGGCGGACAGCACGCCGCCCGGCCCCAACTCGACGAAGACGGAGACGCCCTGGGCCT
>NZ_JBEXJK010000805.1:0-1320 GCF_040609095.1 Kitasatospora sp. NPDC004799 | reverse complement strand
GTCGATTCGGTCGACTTCTGGCGCGCTGGGGAACGGTTGCTCGGGCCGCGCGCGGGAAGTCGGCGGGTTCGACTTCTGGCGCGGGGTTGGTGCAGGGGCGTTGGAGGACTGCGAGAACCGGCGGACCGTTCTCCAGGGCTGGGCCAGCCGGATCGGGCAGGCTGTGCCAAGGACGAGTGCGGTCCCGGTGCACGCGGCGAGGTTCGCTCCCTGCGCCCGTGCCTGCCAAGAGCCCGTACGATGCTGACGAAGACTCAGGGCTGGTTTGCCAGAGCGTAGCTGGGAGCGGTGGTCTCTGGGGCTTCAGCCCCGCAGCGCGGGCTCCCGATTCGAACTGAATGGATCGGCGTGCTCCGAGCTCAATCGCCGCAGGTCAGGAAGTGTCGGCCCCGCGCTCGCGGGGATAGCTCCCCGCGCGCCGCCAAGCTCCTCGCCGAGGACGTGTCGGCCCCGCGCTCGCGGGGATAGCTCCCCGGGCGTGCCCAATCGCGCGACCCACATCCAGTCGGCCCCGCGCTCGCGGGGATAGCTCCCACGGGGCCAGGGCGTGGCGCAGGCCCTCGATGTCGGCCCCGCGCTCGCGGGGCTAGCTCTGTCGGAGAGTCCGCGTACGGACCCGTCTACGGGTCGGCCCCGCCTCGCGGGGATAGCTCCCCGGCGAACCACGCCCAGTACCTTGAGGTCGAGTCGGCCCCGCGCCCGCGGGGGCAGGACGGCGGCTTGATCGGCGCCGGGAGGGGCACGAGGGAGCGGGGCCAGGTGCCGTGCGTCAGAAGTCGACTGGGCCGACTTCTGGGCGTGGGGGAGGGAGTGGTTGGGTGGGCCGCGGGTGGGTTGCGAAGACGCCCGGCGGTCTGTCCGGCGGGGAGGTCCCGGCGTCCGGCGGCTTCGCGGCGTCACCGTCGCGGAGGATACCCTGCGGGCGGGGGAGTGCAGCGGGTCGGGCGGCGCGACCCGGCTCTCGGCGCTGCCGGCCGGCAGCGCGTCGTGGCTGCGGCGGGCGGCCACGGTGCCGCGGCATCGGGGCGGGTGCCTGAACCGTGCACAGGAAGTCGGCGGGTTCGCCTTCCTGTGCACGGAGTGGTGGGAAGCGGTCTGTCAGGGATGCAGGGGTTGCGTGGCCTGGAAGCCGTGCTGCGCACAGGAAGTCGATTCGGCCGACTTCCTGTGCGCTGGGGGCGGGTTTCGGTGGTGCTGTTCGGGTGCTTCGGGCCCGGAGGCCGGGCTGTCGTGCGCCAGAAGTCGATTCGGTCGACTTCTGGCGCGCTGGGGAACGGTTGCTCGGGCCGCGCGCGGGAAGTCGGCGGGTTCGACTTCTGG
>NZ_JBEXJK010000804.1:0-1329 GCF_040609095.1 Kitasatospora sp. NPDC004799 | reverse complement strand
GCCCGGGCGCGGTCCGGGCCGCCGCCGCGGCGTTCCGCCACGACCCGGCGCCGTTCTGCCCCATCGTCTTCTGACCCGGAGCGCCGCGGCCGGCGGTTTCGCGGCCGTTCCCGCCGGGTTAAAGAAACGTTTTCCCCGACATTTGAGCGACCTCTGAGCGACCTCTGACCAACCTCCGACCGATGCCCGACCGACGCCCGACCAAGGAGCCTCATGCCTGGTCCCGGATACGCGCACTTCGGCGCCGAGGAGCGCCGCAACCTCCTCGAAGTCGTCGACTCCTGGCTCGCCACCTCCGACGCGCACTCCCGCCCACCCGGGGTGGACGCCCAGGTCCGGGGCCTGGAGCGGGAGCTGTCCGCACGCTTCGCCGCCCCGCACTGCCTGGCCGTCAACAGCGGCACCTCCGCCCTGCTGGCCGCGCTCGCCGCGCTCGGCATCGGCCCGGGCGACGAGGTCATCGTGCCCGGCTACCTCTACGCCGCCTCCGTCTCGGCCGTCGTCTTCGCGGGCGCCACCCCGGTGTTCGCCGAGATCGACGAATCGCTGACCCTCGACCCGGCCGACGTCCTGGCCCGGATCACACCGCGCACCAAGGCCGTCATGCCGATCCACATGCTCGGCGCGCCCTGCGACCTGGCGGCCCTCGGGCAGATCGCCGACGACCACGGGCTGTTCCTGCTGGAGGACGCCGCCCAGGCCTGCGGGGCGACGTACCGCGGCCGCCCGGTCGGCACCTTCGGCCAGGCCGGCGCGTTCTCCACCAACATCTTCAAGGTGATCACCGGCGGCGACGGCGGCTTCCTGCTCACCCCGGACGAGCGACTCTTCCAGCGGGCGTACTCCTTCCACCACCACGGCTGGTTCCCGTACGGCGAGGAGACCGGGGACGGCGACCAGCTGTTCGGCCTCAACCTGCGGATGAACGCGTTCACCGCGGCCGTCGTCCGCGCCCAACTCGCCAAGCTGGACGCCATCCTGGAGCGCAACCGCACGCTGGCCCGGGCGCTGTCCGCCGCGATCCCGGCCCGCGACGGCCTGCGTCCGCGCCTGCTGCACGACGCGGACGGGGACTGCGCGACCCTGCTGGTGTACCTCTTCGACGACGCGGCGAGCGCCGACGCCGTCGCCAAGGAGCTCGGCACCCGCACGCTGCTCCACTCGCCCAAGCACTACTACGGCGGCCTGCCCGAACTCACCGCCCTGATGGCCGGCGACGCCCGCCCCAGCCCGTTCCGCCGGCCGCCCGAGACGGCGCGGCACGACTACCGGGCCGGCGCGCTGCCGCGCACCGACGACGTGCTGGCCCGCTCGCTCGCGCTGACCGTC
>NZ_JBEXJK010000803.1:0-1361 GCF_040609095.1 Kitasatospora sp. NPDC004799 | reverse complement strand
GGCACCCTGACGTACCGCGGGCTGATGGGCCGGGTCGACGCGCTGGCCAGCCAGCTCGCGCGCGCCGGCGTGCGCCGGGGCGACTTCGTCCCGCTGGTGATGGCCGGCGGACCCGAACTGCTGGTCGCCATGCTCGCCGTGCTGCGCTCCGCCGCCGTCTTCGTCCCGCTGGACGAGCAGTGGCCCGGCCCGCGCCTGCGCGCCATGGTCGACGCCTGCGACCCCGCCGTGGTCCTGCTCTCCCCCGGCGCCGCCCCGGGCGGCTGGACCGTCCCGGCGCTCGCCGTCGATCCGGTGTCCGGGGCGGACCCGGAACCGGCGCACGCCTCCTCCGCCCGGCCGATGCCCGCGCCGCCGCGCCCGGACGAACTCGCCTACGGCTTCTACACCTCGGGCTCTACCGGCGCCCCCAAGTGCGCCCTCAACCTGCACAGCGGTCTGGCGAACCGGCTGCTCGCCATGGGCCGCCGGTTCGGTGCGTCCCCGCGGAACGTGGTGCTGCAGAACAGCCGGCACACCTTCGACTCCTCGCTGTGGCAGCTGCTCTGGCCGCTCACCTGCGGCAGCCGGGTCGTCATCCCCCGGGCGCACGACATCCTCGACCTCACCGCCACCGTCGAGGTCATCGAGCGCCACCGCGTCACGATGACCGACTTCGTGCCCACCATCCTCACCGCTCTCGTCGAACTGCTCGACTCCCGGCCCGAGTTGGTGGACGGCCTGGCGAGCCTGCGGATGCTGCTGGTCGGCGGCGAGGAGATCGCCCCGGAGAGCGTGCGCGCCCTGCAGCGGCTGCTCCCGCACCTGCGGGTGACCAACACCTACGGCCCCACCGAGGCCTCGATCGGCTCCGTCTTCCACGAGGTGGCGCCGCAGGACCGCGCCCCCGTGCCGATCGGCCGACCGATCGACAACACCTGGGCGATCGTGCTCGACGAGCACGGGGAGCCGGCCCGCGCCGGGGAGATCGGCGAGATCTGCATCGGCGGCGCCTGCCTGGGCACCGGCTACCTCGGCGACCCGGACCGCACCGACCGGGTCTTCGTCGGCAACCCCTTCCCCGAGCTGCCCGGCAAGCGGATGTACCGCACCGGCGACCTCGGCCACTACGGCACGAACGGGCTGCTCTACTTCGACGGCCGGCGCGACCAGCAGGTGAAGATCGGCGGCGTGCGGGTCGAGCTCACCGAGATCGAGCACGCGATCGCCTCGCACCCCTCAGTGCGCGAGGCCAAGGTGCTGGTCAGCGACCACGGCGGCGGGCAGCACCTGGACCAGGAAGGTCTTCAGCACCAGCGCCACCAGCAGCGCCACCAGGATGATCAGCGGCACCTCGCGCACCAGCGAACGCTTGCGCCGAC
>NZ_JBEXJK010000802.1:0-1362 GCF_040609095.1 Kitasatospora sp. NPDC004799 | reverse complement strand
AGCTCGCCCGCCGGGGGCGTACCGAGGCCGCCGACCAGATGGCCGAGGTGCAGAAGATCCGCGGCTTCCGGGTCGAGCCCGCCGAGGTGGAGGCCGCGCTCGCCGCCCACCCGCGGGTCTCCGACGTCGCCGTGGTCGTCCGGGAGGACCGCCCCGGCGCCCGCCGGCTGGTCGCCTACCCGGTCGGCGCCGTCGACCCCGAGGAGCTGCGGGCCTTCGCCGCCCGGACGCTGCCCGACTACCTCGTCCCGTCGGCCGTCGTCCCGCTCGCCGCGCTCCCGCTCAGCCGCAACGGCAAGGTCGACCGCTCCGCCCTCCCCGCGCCCGAGCAGGGGCCCGGCGGCGGGCGGCGCGCCCGGGTCGAACCGCGCACCGCGGCCGAGCACCGCACCGCCGAGCTCTTCGCCGAGGTGCTCGGCATCCGCCCGCCCGGCATGGACGACGGCTTCTTCGAGCTGGGCGGCGACTCCATCCTCAGCATCCGGCTCGCCGCCCGGCTGACCGAGGCCTTCGGCACCGACCTCGGCCCCCGCGCGGTCTTCGACCACCCGACCCCGGCCGGGCTGGCCCGGCTGCTCACCGAGGCGGCCGCCGACCCGGCCCGCCCGCCGGTCGTCCCGGTGCCCCGGACCGGCCCGGCCCCGATGTCCCACGCCCAGCAACGCCTCTGGTTCCTGGAGGAGTTCACCCCCGGCGTCGCCGAGAACGTCGCGCTCGCGCTGCGGCTGCGCGGCACCCTCGACCCCGGCGCCCTCGGCGCGGCGCTGGACGCCCTGACCGCCCGGCACGAGTCGCTGCGCACCACCTTCGACAGCGTCGACGGCCACGGCGTCCAGCTCGTCCACCCGCCGCACGTCGTCCCGCTGCCGCTGCACGACCTCTCCGGACGGCCGGCCGACGAGCGGCCGCGGGCCCTGCGCGAGCTGCTCACCGCCGACCGCGCCCGCCCCTTCGACCTGCGCCGCGGGCCGCTGCTGCGCGCCACCCTGGTCCGGCTGGCCGAGGGCGACCACGTGCTCGCGCTGACCCTGCACCACATGGTCACCGACGGCTGGTCCACCGGCGTCCTGCTGGCCGACCTGGCCCACCTCTACCGCGCCGAACTCGGCTCCACGGAAGACGAGTTGGCGCCGCTTCCGGTGCAGTACGTGGACTACGCCCACTGGCAGCGCACCGCCGGGGCCCCCGCGGAGGAACACCTCGCCTACTGGCGGCGGCAGCTGGCCGGCGTCGTCCCGCCGCGGCTGCCCGTCGACCAGCCCCGACCCGTTGCTGCTCGACGGCGAGGTGGGTGGGCTGCTCGTTGCGGACGGTGTTGGCGAGCATCGACGCGAAGCCGTAGACCGCGTTGGTGGGCTGGCC
>NZ_JBEXJK010000801.1:0-1365 GCF_040609095.1 Kitasatospora sp. NPDC004799 | reverse complement strand
GGCCCGGCTCGGGAGGTCGCCCGGCGCGATGCCTCCGCGTGGCCGGCGTCCGCGAAGCCCGCGTCCTCGGCGGAGGCGTCCTGACGGGCGGTCCGGGCGCGGGAGCGCGGCCGTCGGGCGGCCTACTCCCGGACGAACCCGTGGCTGCGCTCCACCTTGGCCACGTGCAGGGTGTAGCTCTCGTACCACTCGGCCCGCCCGCGCTGCTGTGCGGCGCGGTGCTCGGCGTCGCTCCGCCACCGGGTGAGGGCCTCGGCGTCGCGGAAGTACCCGACGGTGATGGCCAGCCCGCCGGGGGTCTGCGCGTGGTCCATCCCCAGGTAGCCGGGGACGTCCTGCACCAGCTCTTCCATCCGGGCGCTGGTCTCGGGGTAGCCGCTCTGGGTCTGGGTGCGCACCGAGGTGAAGACGGCCGCGTAGTACGGGGGTTCGAAGGCCGGGACGGGCGTGACGGGTGCTTCGTGATCACTCATGGCGTCACCGTACGGCGGGGCGCGGCCCGTGATCCAGGGACTTTACCGAACGGTGGACCAAGGGATCGGACTCTTGAACGAGCGCCGTCCGGGCCCGCCTCCGACGACCGGAGGCAGGCCCCGGGCGGCGGAGCGGTCCGGTGCGCGGCGGCTCAGAGGCCGAACCGGGCGCGGTGGGTGGTGGGGACCAGGTCGGTGTACTCGGGGTGCTTGGTGATCCAGGCCCGGATGAAGGGGCAGTAGGGGAGGACGGCGAGCCCCTGCTCGCGGGCCGTGTCGAGGGCGGCGCGGGCGAGCTTGCTGCCGAGGCCGCGGCCGCCGAAGCGGGGGTCGATCTCGGTGTGGATGAAGGCGATCTCGTCGCCGGAGCGGTGGTACTCGGCGAAGCCGGCGAGCTCGCCGTCCTCCTGGATCTCGAAGCGGGACTTCTCGGTGTTGTCGGTGACGGACTGGTCCACGGTTCCTCCTCGGGTGCGGCGGGTCGCCTCGGCGGACGACCGTCGGTGATCGGCGCCGTGGCCAGCATAGTTGAATCATCAACATTTGTCTGCCGGCCGCCCCGCGTGTCGGCGGTGTCGGCCGGGGGAGGGGTCAGTGCGGTCCGGTTCCCGCGGCGCGCAGCCGGTCCAGGGTCCGGTCGAGATCGGCCTGGGTCGCCTCGACGGCCGCCTTCGGGTCGCCCGCGGCGATCGCCTCGACCAGGGCGTGGTGCGCGCCGGTGGTCGCCGCCCGTTCGGCGCCGTCGTGCAGGTGGTCGTCGGCCACCAGGTGGCCGGCCGCTTCGCGCAGCGCGTCGACGAAGATCGTCGTCTACTTCAGCAAGTTCACCGAACAGGGGTGGGTCGACGTGATCCACCGGATCGTGACCGACACGGTCCACCGCCCCTCGGTG
>NZ_JBEXJK010000800.1:0-1366 GCF_040609095.1 Kitasatospora sp. NPDC004799 | reverse complement strand
CCCCCCCCCCCCCCCCCCCGCGCCCGCCCCCCCCCCCCCCCACGACCGTGCTTTTCGGGCGGGTTCCCGGAAGGCCGGGAAGGCCCGGAGAATGCGGCAGTGGATCGTCGTCGAACCTCCCCGTGACGCGGATTCCGTCGAGTTGTCGGCGACCGTAGCCGATGCCACTGACAATCGGGGATTCGGATCGACGGCGGCCGCAGTCGGTACGGCCCGGTGGAAATGACGGAACGTCACATCATTCCGCGAGCCGATTTCCCGCGTCCGGACACCCGCGCGGGCCGCGCGGCCGGCGTCAGTGCGCGGCCGGGGCGCTCAGGTCGGCCAGCAGGCGGAGGGCCTCGGCGGTGGGCGAGGCGGGTTCGACGGAGTAGACGCAGAGCGTCTGCTCGGTGTCGCCGGGGACCTGGAAGGACTCGTAGGAGAAGTGCAGCTCGCCGACGACCGGATGGACGTAGTGCTTGGCGCCGTGCGTGCGGCGGAGCACCTTGTGGTCGCTCCACCAGGCGGGGAACTCCGGGCAGCGTAGCGTCAGTTCACCGATCAGCTCGGCGAGCCGGCGGTCGTCGGGGTGGCGGCCGGCCTCCAGCCGGAGCATCGCGACGGTCTCGGCGGCGATCGTCGCCCAGTCGCCGACCCGCTCCCTGGCCCGCGGGTCCAGCAGGTAGTAGCGGGCCAGGTTGCGCCGGGTGGCCGGGAGCGCGTCGAAGTCGGTGAGGACCTCGCGGGCCAGGCGGTTGGTGGCCAGCACGTCGGTGCGCCGGCCGATGACGAACGCCGGAACGTGCGCCAGGGTCTCCAGCATCAGGTGGAGCCCGGGCCTGACCCGCTGCGGCCGCTCCGGTGCGCGGCGGGCCGCGTGCGGTGCGGGGAGCAGCAGGTCGGCGAGGTGTTCGCGCTCCGAGGCGTCCAATTGCAGGGTGCGGGCCAGCGCCTGGACGACCTCGGAGGACGGGTGGCCGGCCCGGCCCTGCTCCAGCCGCGTGTAGTACTCCGTGCTGACCCCGGCGAGCCGGGCGACCTCGTCCCGGCGCAGTCCGGGCACCCGCCGGACCCGGCCGTCCGCGGGCAGCCCGGCCGCCTCCGGCCCGATCGCGGCGCGCCGGGTGCGGAGGAAGTCGGCGATCTCCTTGCTGCGTTCCATGCGTCCAGTGTGGCGGACCCGCCGGTGCGGCGGCGGACCCAGGGTGGCCCTCGCAGTACCAGTCGGCGCAGGGCCGGACTGGGGCCCCACACGGGCCCGCCGAGCTGGTCTGCTTGAGCTGTGCCCGGGACGACCCGGCGGAGCTGGACCGGGTGCTGGCGATCGGCGCCGACAAGGCCCGCGAGGTGGCGTCGGTGACGCTGGAGACGGTGTACGACCGGA
>NZ_JBEXJK010000799.1:0-1371 GCF_040609095.1 Kitasatospora sp. NPDC004799 | reverse complement strand
GCCCCCGCATCGCGGCGATCAGCCCGGTGTTGGTGCCGTGGGTCACCGCGTACACCGTCCGGACGCCGGCCGCCCGGATCACCGGCCTCGCCCGACCCGCCGCTTCACCGCCTCGCCGAGCAGCACCGGCAGCGTGCGGTGTCCGTTGGAGATCAGCGAGTCGACCGGCTCCAGCCGTGCGTCCGGGGCGAACGCGAGGTCGGGGAACCGCGCGAACAGCCGGCTCAGCGCGATGCGCCCCTCCAGCCGGGCCAGCGGCGCGCCGAGGCAGAAGTGCGGGCCGTACCCGAAGGCGAGGTGGTCCTTGACCGGCCGGGTGACGTCGAACGCGGCGCCGCTGTCCCCGTACCGCGCCGGGTGGCGTCCTGCGGCCGCGTAGCCGCCGAGGATCGGATCCCCCTGGCGCACCGTCACCCCGCCGGGCAGCTCGATGTCCTCCACCGCGAAGCGCAGCGGCAGGTGGGCGAGCGGGGCGTCCCGGCGCAGCGACTCCTCCACCACGTCGTCCCAGCCGGCCTGGCCCGCGCGCACCAGGGTGAGCTGGTCGGGGTGGGTGAGCAGGTTGGTGATGCCGTTGTCGATCAGGTTCACGGTGGTCTCGTAGCCGGCCGTGACGATCAGCAGAAGGGTGTCGCGCAGTTCCTCCTCGCTCAGTGCGGCGCGGCCGCCGTCGGACTCGGTGTCGCGGGCGGCGATCAGCAGGGAGGTCATGTCGTCGCCCGGCACGCGGCGCTTGTCGGCGATCAACTCCTCCAGCAGGGCCTGGAACGCCGCTCCGTTGGCCGCCGACTCCTCGGGGGTGAGGGTGGTGGCGAACACCTTGTCGACGATGTCCCGGAAGCCCTCGGTCACGTCGTACGGAAGGCCGAGCAGCTGGGAGACGACCCGGATCGGCAGCGGGCTGGCGAAACGGTCGCGCAGGTCCACCACCTCGCCGGGAGCGCTCTCGGCGAGGTCTTCCAGCAGGGCATCGGTCAGCGCTTCGACGCGCGACGTCATCGCGGTGACCTGTCGGGGTGTGAAGGCGCTGCTCACCAGTCGGCGCAGCCGCCGGTGGTCGGCGCCGTGCGCGTTGAACATGTTGCGCACGCTCACCCACAGGGCCAGTGGCCAGGTCCGCACCGCCTCGTCGAACGCGGGCCAGTGCAGCCGGCCGTCCTTGGAGACCCGGGGATCCTGGAGCAGTTCCTCCAGCAGCACGGGGTCGGACACCGACCAGGCCCGGACGCCCAGGATGTCGACCGGTGCGGCCGGGCCGCGGGCGAACAGCTCGGCGGTCTCGGCCTCCCGGGCATGGCCGGTCGGGTCGAGCACGATCGGGTCGAGCACGATCGGGTCCAGCACGATCGGGTCGAGCGCGATCGGGTCGAG
>NZ_JBEXJK010000798.1:0-1378 GCF_040609095.1 Kitasatospora sp. NPDC004799 | reverse complement strand
GTTCATCGCCGCGCGGAAGGTGCCCTCGACGTCGTTGAACCGGGCGGCCTCGGACAGGGCCTGGATCATCAGGCTCAGCGACCGGGCGGTCGCCTCGAACCCGGCCACCCGGGCCAGCCGCTAGGCCTGGCGCAGCAGGGCGGTGCGCTCGTCCTCCTCGCGCTCGTCCAGCTGCCAGCAGACCAGCAGCCGGCCGCCGAGCGGGACGACCGAGAGCAGCAGGACCACCGGGACAGCCGGCCCGTGCTCCCGGAAGGCCAGCCGGACCGGCTCGGCGGTGGACGGCACGCCGGTCTCGTACGCGCGCAGCAGCCGGTCGAGCAGTCCGGCGGCGCAGACGACCGGGTAGGTCTCCAGCAGCGAGGCGCCCTCCAGCTCCGCCCGGGCGCGGCCGAGCGGGTCGCGGAACCCGGCGCTGACCCGCAGCAGTGTGAAGTCGGCGATCCGCTCGGCCCGGAGGACGGGGGCCAGCAGCATCGCGGGGGTGAGCAGCCCGTCCAGCAGCGCGGCGGACTGCTCGGGGGCCACCGGCTCCGGGGGCGGGCCGAGCAGGGTGGCGCAGAGGTCGGCGAGGGCGTACAGCTCGCGGCGCTGCGCCGGGCCGAGCGCCGGGGCGGGATCCGCGTCGGCGGCGGGCCAGAGCAGTTCCAGCGCGCCCCGGCGGCGGTGCCGGTCGAGCAGCGGGAGGACCGCGCGGTGGGCGTCGCCGCCGACCGAGGGGCCGTCCGACCCCGGATCGCCGGGCCACAGCTCCGCTCCGCCGCCGACCACGAGCTGCGCCGGGGTGGTCACGCCGGGCGGTACCCGGGCCCAGTCGGCGGCCTCCTGGGCGGTGAGCCCGGCGTGCACGGCGAGGGCGAGGGCGCTGCCGGGCAGGAGCTGCCAGACGGCCACGGCGCGGACGCCGAGCGCCGCCCGGGCCTGCTCCAGGACGGCCCCGGCGGCGTGCTCCAGGTCGGAGGCGGCGGCGAGCGCGGGCGCGACGGGCGGGCCGGCCTCGGGCGGCTCGGCGACGGGCGAGGCAACCGGCGAGGCGACGGCGGGCGGTGGGGCGGTCGCGGGCTCGGGCCCTGCCTCCGGTTCCGGTCCGGCGCCCAGGAGCGGGACCGGCTCCGGTTCCGGCTCCGGCAGCCCCGCGATGTCCGCCGCCAGCGCGAGCACCGGTACGCCCGCCTCCCGGGCCAGCCGGGCGAGGTGCGCGGCGGCCTCGACGGTCGGCAGGCCGAGCCGCTCGGCCAGGATGCCGGTGGCGAGGTCGACGGCGGCCGTGCTCCGCGCCTCGGCGTGCGCCCGGGCGGCGGCGGCCTGGAGGCGGCGGACGGTCTCGGCCAGGGCCCGGGCGGTGCGCTCGGCGGACTGCCGCCCGGCGCTCGGCTCC
>NZ_JBEXJK010000797.1:0-1394 GCF_040609095.1 Kitasatospora sp. NPDC004799 | reverse complement strand
GCGCAGTCGGGTGAGCGCGTCCAGGGCGGCGAACGGTTCGTCGAGCAACAGGAGTTGCGGCTCCCGGACGAGGGCCCGGGCGAGCGCGACGAGGACGGGCTCCGGATCGCTCTCCAGGGCCGGGGCGAGCGCCCGCGGGGTGAGGAAGGCGTCGCCGCCCGCCCGGAGCCGGGCGAGCGCGGCCGGCAGGTACGCGGCTCGGGTCGCCGGATCGCCGACCAGCAGCGCCAGCGCGGCCCCGTGCAGGCCGGGCTCGTCCTCGCGGGCGAGCAGGGTCAGCGCGGCGTACCGCAGCAGCTCGGCCCCGGCGCCGGAGGCGTACGGGGCGGTCCGCAGCGCGTGCACGGCGGCCGCGACGTGCCGTTCCGGCCGCCGGTCGTGGCTCCAGCGGTCCACCGCGCGGCAGAGCGCGGACGGCTCCTCGGCGGCGAGCACGGTGAGCAGCGCGTCCGCCCTCGGGTGCGCGGCGGCGGCCAGCGCGTCGGCCAACTCGTCCAGGGCCAGTCGGCGGTGGGCGTACAGCAGGTCGTGGGCGAGGTCGGCCACGGTGCGGCCGGGACGGCCCGGCAGGCCGCGCGGGTCCTCGAACCAGGCGCAGAGCAGCGGGAACACCGCGACCGGGTCGGCGCGCAGCCGCTCGGCCACCACGGCGAGGAACCGCTGCCCCGGGCCGTCGGCGGCCACCAGGCGGCGCAGCAGGGCGAGTTCGGCCTCGACGGGCAGGCCCAGGCCGGTCCAGAAGGCCGGGCCGAAGCGGCCGAGCCCGGCCGCCGGGAGCGCCGACAGGCCCGCCGGGCCGGACCGTTCGGCGATCCGGCCCGCCAACTGGTCGAGCAGCGCCCGGTGTTCGGCCGGGTCCGGGCCCAGGGCGAGGCCCGCGGCGAGCAACCGGGCCGCCCACCAGGCGGGTTCGCTGCCCGGCGGGCGCAGGTCCAGGGCGCGCCAGATCCGGTGCAGCCACGGGTCCAGGGCGGCGGCGCCCCAGGTCTCGGCCACCCGGCGCAGCGCGGCGAGGACCGGGCCGATCCGGTGCCGGGCGACGGCCTGCGCGCCCTCGGCCGGCTCCCCCGCCGACCGGCCGCCGGGCTCCCTCTCGCCGGCGGGCCACGGCGTCTCGTCGGCGGGCCACGGCGGGGTGTCCTCGGCCTCGCCGAGCAGCAGCCGCAGCGCGGCGTCCAGGTCCAGGTGGCGGCCCTGCAGCCAGTCGGCGAACTCCCCGTGCGCGAAGCGGAATCCGGGCCCGGCCGGGACGAACAGGCCCTCGGCGAGCACCGCCGCGGCCCAGCCGCCCTCGGCCGGGAACTGCTGGAACACCGAGGCGCCGATGCCGACCCAGACGATCGGCAGCAGGCCGAAGCGGCCGCCGAGCAGGTCCTTCATCCGGGGCTTGTGGG
>NZ_JBEXJK010000796.1:0-1398 GCF_040609095.1 Kitasatospora sp. NPDC004799 | reverse complement strand
GGGAGCGGTGCCCGGGGTTGGCGGCGTTCGTGGTGTATTCGTCGGTGTCGGGTCTGGTGGGGAGTGCCGGTCAGGCGAACTACGCGGCGGCGAACACGTTCCTGGACGCGTTGGCGCAGGAGCGGTCGGCCCGGGGGCTGCCGGGTCTGTCGCTGGCGTGGGGGTTGTGGGAGCAGGAGTCCGGCATGACCGCCGGCCTCGACGACACGGCCTTCCAGCGCTTCGAGCGGTACGGCATCGGAAAGATCCCCTCCGAGCAGGGCATGGCGCTGTTCGACGACGCGTGGCAGGGAAGCGAGCCGGCCGTGGCGCCGCTGGTGCTCGACTCGGCGCGCCTGAACGCGAGGGCCGCCGCGGCCGACCTGCCGCCACTGCTGCGCGGCCTCGTCTCCGCCCCGACCCGGCGTACCGCGGCCCCTGCCGCGGCACCGAGGACGGCGGGCCCCGCCTCCTGGACCGACCGGATCGTCGGGGCGACCGGCGAACGCGGCCTCGGCGTCGTGAAGGACCTCCTGTGCCAGGAGATCGCCGACGTCCTCGGCCACCAGGGGGCCGGAGCCATCGACACCGGCACGGATTTCCGGGGGCTCGGGCTCGATTCCCTCACCCTCGTCGAACTGCGCAACCGGCTCAACGCGGCCACCGGACTCAGGCTCCCCGTCAACGTGCTGTTCGACCGGCCCACACCGGACGAACTGGCCGCCCACCTCCTGGCGGCCCTCGAACCCGACCAGCCGGATCCGGTCGCGCGCGTCCTCGCCGACGCCGACCGGATGGAGGAGGCGTTGAAGCTCCTCGCCGGCGGCGAGCGCGAGGACCGCACCAGGATCACCAACCGACTGACCCAGATCCTCCGCGCCTGGCAGCGGGAGCAGGACGAACCCGCCGAATCCGCCGACGACCTCGACCACGTGACCGACGACGAACTCTTCGACGCGCTCGACAACGAACTGTCGCGCTGAGGTAAGGGAAAGGTGAGCCCCATGTCCAACGAAGCCAAGCTCCGCGACTACCTCAAGCGCGCCACGGCCGACCTGCGCGAGGCACGACAGCAGACCAGGGAACTGGAGGAGAAGGCCCACGAGCCCATCGCGATCGTGGGCATGGGGTGCCGCTACCCGGGCGGGGTGGCGTCGCCGGAGGACCTGTGGCAGCTGGTGGCGGAGGGGCGCGACGCGATCTCCGGCCTCCCCGAGGGGCGGGGCTGGGACCTGGACGGCTCCTACGCTCCGGCCGGGGAGCAGGGCCAGGACCAGGACCGGGACGGTGACGCGCGGGACGCCGGCGCGATCCCCACCCGGCACGGGGGTTTCCTGCACGACGCGGATCTGTTCGACGCGGGGTTCTTCGGTGTCTCGCCGCGTGAGGCGGAGGCGATGGATCCGCAGCAGCGGTTGC
>NZ_JBEXJK010000795.1:0-1405 GCF_040609095.1 Kitasatospora sp. NPDC004799 | reverse complement strand
GCGGGACTGCCTCAGCCGGTCCACCGCGGCGGTGCGCAGCGGGGTGCCGGGCAGGTCGGCCAGCGGCTCGCCGCGCCACAGCCGCAGCGCCTCCGCCAGCAGCGCGACAGCCGAGGTGTCGTCGCCCAGCCCGGCCTGCCGGTCGGCCGTGCCGGTGAGCTCCTCGAAGCGCAGTGCGTCCACCTCGCGGGCGGGCCCGTCCAGCAGGTAGCCCGGGTCCCGGGTGTGCAGCTCGAACGGGGTGTCGGCGAGCACCTTGCGCAGCGCGGCGACGTGCCCCTGCACGGCCGCCCGCGCGCTGGGCGGCGGCTGCTCGTCCCACAGCAGCTCGCACAGCTGGTCCACGGTGACGAGGCGGCCCAGCCGCAGCGCCAGCAGCGCCAGCACGGCCCGCCGCTGCGCGCCCGCCACGCTCTCGAAGCCCTCTGCCCCGACCCGCAGCTCCACCGGCCCGAGCAGCCGAATCCGCACCAGTACCCCCACCTCACCGCAAACCGCGCATCACGCCCGAAGCGGCCGGCGCCCCTCGGGGTGGAGCAGTGTAGTGCGAGAACATGTCCGGTCCGCGCAGGTCGGCTGCTCCTGCCCTGGATGGACGCCACGGGGGCGGCCGACGGTTGCCTCGACGCGCGGGCGGACGGGCGGACGGACGGGCGGACGGGCGGACGGACGGGCGGACGGGCGGACCGGCGGACCGACCGGCGGGCCGTGTCGTACCCGCTCGGTACGGTGCCGGTGGAGGGGCCCGGTGAGCGACGGCCCGGTCGGCCCTATCCTCGATCCGGCCGGGGAGTCGATGGTGGTGGGAGGGAACGGGCACGTGCGCATCGATCTGCTCGGACCGGTGGTGGTGCGGCGGGAGGACGGGACGGCGGTGACCCCGTCGGCCCCCAAGCGCCGGGCGCTACTGAGCGCGCTCGCCGTCCAGCTGAACCGGACGGTGGCCACCGAGGAGCTGATCGAGCTGGTCTGGGAGGGCTGCGCGCCGCCCACCGCGCGGGCCGCCCTGCAGGGCCACGTCGCGGCGCTGCGCCAACTGCTGGACGGCCCCGGGCTGGAGCTGGGCACCCGTGGGTCCGGCTACCTGCTGGCCGGCGAGAGCGACCGGGTCGACGTGCTGCGCTTCGGCCGGCTCTGCGAGCAGGCGGGCGTGCTGCTCCCCGGGCCCGCCGCCCCGGCCGGCCCGCCCGAGGGTGCCCCGCCGGACCCGGGCCTGCCGCTGCTGCGCGCCGCGCTGGACCTGTGGCGCGGCCCGGCGCTCGCCGACTGCGGCTCCGCCCTGCTGCGCGAGCGGACGCTCCCGCACCTGACCGACCTGCGGCTGCGCGCCCTGGAGCGGCTGGCCGCAGCAAGCCCGTCGACCAGGTCGTCGTCCTGACCGGCCTGCGCCCCGACCTGTCGTTCC
>NZ_JBEXJK010000794.1:0-1406 GCF_040609095.1 Kitasatospora sp. NPDC004799 | reverse complement strand
TACCGGGGGGGCGGGTGCGGCTGGCGCCGCCGCTCGGCCGCCGCCGTGGTGGGCGGCGCGGCCGCGCTGGCCCTGGTGGGCACCGGCGCGGTGTACCTGACCGGCTCGCCGATGGACGCGGGCCCGGTGACCGCGGCCGCCGCCCCGACCACCGTGGCCCCGGCGGCCGCCGGCAGCGGCAGCCCCGCGGCCGCGCCGACGGCGGCGCCGTCCCCGGCCCCGACCGTGATCACCGGCGACGAGGTGCTGGCGGCCTTCCGCGCCCTGCTGCCCAAGGGCGAGATCACCGAGGCCAAGGGCCGCGGCACCGACGACAAGCAGCTGGGCGGCACCTTCGCCGGGGCCGACCTGGTCCTCGACGACGGCCAGGGCAGGTCACTGGTCCAGATCGGCATCCAGAAGCACCGCCCCGCCCAGGTGCGGCCGCAGAGCTGCCCGACGGACCCGGAGCGCTCCCGGATCGACTCCTGCGCCGTCACCACCCTGCCGGACGGCTCCCGCCTCCTGCTCGTGCAGGGGCACGAGTACCCGGACGGCCGGGCCGACACCAAGGAGTGGCACGCCGCGCTGTCCGGCCCGGACGGCCGGGAGATCACCGTGAGCGAGTGGAACGCCCCGCAGGAGAAGGGCGCGCCCGACAGCCGCCCCAACCCGCCGCTCACCCTCGACCAGCTGAAGGCGATCGTCACCGACGCGTCCTGGGACCGGGTGGTCGCGGCGGTGAAGTTCGACGGCATCGACGCCGAGGCGGTCGACCCGGGCCTCCCCCTGGCGGAGCGGGAGGCCGTCCTGACGCGGCTGCTGCCCCCGGGGGTGACCGTGACCGGCCGCACCGGCAGTCCGCTGACGGCCACCTTCCAGCTGGCCCGGGGCGGGGCCACCGGCTCGCTGGTGCTGCGGGTGGAGAACTGGGCGAAGTCGGTGGACAACCCGGGGGAGCGGGCGTTCAAGGACGCGGTCGCCCTGCCCGACGGGAGCCGGCTGCTGACCAGCGGCGGCCCGGACGGCAACGACAAGGGCACCGGCAAGGGCGACGGCACCGGCAAGGGCAAGCCGCCGGCGGTGAGCGTCCTGCGCCCGGACGGCCTGCAGGTCACGGCCACCGAGGGCCCGGGTGACGAGCCGCTGCTCACCCTCGACCAGCTGAAGGCGATCGCCACCGCCCCCGACTGGAAGGCGCGGAAGTAGGCGGAGGCAGGACCCGCGCACAGCGGCGGCCCCGGGGGGGGGGCGGCCGGGGGGCGGGGGCCCCCCACGGCCAGGGCGGCCACCACGGCCACGGGGCCTACCACGGCCAAGGCGGCTATCACGGCCCGAACGGCTCCGGCGGGCCGGGCGGCGGGGGCCCGCAGCTGCCGCCGTGGGGCCCCGGCGGCGACGGCCGCCCCGGCCGGCGGCCCCCCGCC
>NZ_JBEXJK010000793.1:0-1415 GCF_040609095.1 Kitasatospora sp. NPDC004799 | reverse complement strand
CCACCACCCCGGCGGCCGTCTCCACCACTCCCCGAACCGTCCTCGGCAGCATCCGGGTGCCTCCCAATCGCCTGCGCGCGCCGCTGCGCCGCCCTGCGCGCCGTCGGCCTGGCCGAGCGCGCCGGGCACCGGCCGAGCGCGCTCTCCGGCGGCCAGCAGCAGCGCGTCGCCCTGGCCCGGGCCCTGGTCACCCGCCCCGACGTGCTCTTCGCCGACGAGCCCACCGGCGCGCTGGACACCCGCACCTCCGGCGAAGTCCTGCGGCTGCTACGGCGGTTGGTGGACGAGCAGGCGCAGACCACGATCATGGTCACCCACGACCCGACGGCCGCCGCCGTCGCCGACACCGTGGTCTTCCTCCAGGACGGCCGGATCGCCGACCGGCTGGACCTCGACGGCGACACCGCCCGCTCCGCCGCCGCCGTGGCGGCCCGCATGGCCCGACTGGAGGCGTGATGCTGGTCCTCGCCAACGTCCGCGAGCGCTGGGCCGGTTACCTGGCCTGCTGGCTCGCCGTGCTGGTCGGCGTCGGCCTGATCGCCGCCACCCTGACGGTCCACGAGTCCGCCCGCCCGGCCGTCCAGCCCCGCCTCGCCGCCGCCACCGCGCTGGTGCTCCCGCCGCAGGCCGCCGACCGCGGCGGCAGCCCCAAGGACCGCATCCCGTGGAGCCCCGCCGAGGCGCAGGCCCTGACCGAGCGGCTGCGCACGCTGCCCGGCGCGGCCGCCGTGGTGGTGGACCGCGCCTTCTACGCCCAGGCCGTCCGGGACGGCCGTCCGGTCCCGGACGAGGGCGCGGCCGAGGCCGGCCACGGCTGGTCCTCGGCCCGGCTGGCCCCGTACCGGCTGCTCACCGGCCGGGCCCCGGAGGCCGCCGACGAGGTGGCGGTCGACCGCTCCCTCGGCGTCCCGGCCGGCGCCCGGCTGACCGTCAACCTCACCGCCGGCCGCGGCGAGTTCACCGTCGTCGGCACCGTGGACGGCCCCGGCTACTACCTCAGCGACGCCGCGGCCGCGCAGCGCGACCCGGGCGTGCGCACGATCGCCCTGCTCCCCGCCCCCGGCACCCCGCCCGCCCGGCTGGCCGCGGCCGCCCGTACGGCCGTCGGCGACGGGGCGACCGTGGTCACCGGCGACGGCCGGGCCGCGCTCCAGCCCCGCCACGTCGAGCACCGGCGCTTCCTCGGCACCCAGCTGATCGCCGCGCTGGCCACCCTCGGCCTGTTCACCACCGGCTTCGTGGTCGCCTCGATGCTCGTCCTCGCCACCGGCCTGCGGCGGCGCGAACTCGGCCTGCTGCGCACCCTCGGCGCCACCCCGGGCCAACTGCGCCGGATGGTCCTCGGCGAGGCCGCGGTGGTCGGCGTGCTGGGCGCGGCGGCCGGCTGCCCGGTCGGCCTCGCGGCCGCCCCGCTG
>NZ_JBEXJK010000792.1:0-1417 GCF_040609095.1 Kitasatospora sp. NPDC004799 | reverse complement strand
AGCCGGACGGGCGTAGGCCACCTGGCCCACGCCCGACAGCAAGATCAACACCTAGTCCAACCGGGTGTCGTACACCTAGATCGTGATAGTCCCGGACGTGGCGGGGAAGGTGGTGGGGGAGCGGGAAGTCGGCGGGTTCGACCAGGCCGCTCGCCGCGACCGCTGGTGCTGGGGGCGCGTCGGAAGTCGGGCGGGCCGGCTTCTGGTGCCGGGTGCGGGGGAACGGTACCTGCGTCCACGGCGCGGGACCCGGGCGGGTGGCGGTTCCGCTGCTGCGCCCGGAACCACGGAACCGGCCCCGGGCTTGTGTGTGTGGCGGGTCCGACGAGCTCCTGCTCCCTGGGGCGTGTCGGCGGCGGGCCGCTTGCCGCGACCGCTGGTGCTGGGGGTGCGTCGGAAGTCGGGCGGGCCGGCTTCTGGTGCCGGGCGCGGGGAACGGTACCTGCGTCCACGGCGCGGGACCCGGGCCGGTGGCGGTTCCGCTGCTGCGCCCGGTTCCGTGGTTCCGGGGCCGGGCTTGTGGGGGTGTGGTGGGGGGAGTGGGGAGTCGGTGGGGTCGACGTTCTGCTTCGTGGGGTGTGTCGGTGGGAGGACCGGGGTGGCGCGCCGGGGGCGGGGGGTGGCCGGGTTTCAGGGGTTCAGGCCGAAGAGGGTGCGGCAGTCGTCGGTCAGGCCGGTGACGGTGACCGGGGTGCGGGCGTGTTCGGTCCAGGCTTCGGGGCTCAGGCGCAGCCGTTGGGAGACGACCACGTGTCCGTCCAGGACGTCGCGGTCGATGCCGTCGCTTCGGTAGCCGAGTCGGCGGGAGACGGCCAGTGAGGGGTGGTTGTCGGTGAAGGACATCGAGGTCGCCGACCGTGTGCCCAGTTCGGCGAAGGCCAGGTGGAGCATCGCGGCGCGCATCTCGGTGCCCAGGCCCCTGCCCTGGTGTTCCAGGCCGAGCCAGGAACCGGAGACGATCTCGCGCCGCACGCCGAACTCCTTGGCGCGCATGTCCTGGATGCCCACCGGGCGGCCCTCGTGGAAGGCGACCAGGTCCAGCGCCCAGTCCCGCGCGTTCCAGCGGCCCAGGCGCCGCCAGTGCGACTGCACCACGTGCCGGGCCCGTTCGGCGGGCGCGAGTTCGCCCCACGGTGTCAGGAACGGACGGTCCTGGGGCGGGTGGACGCCGCGCGCGGCGACGTCGGCCACCTCGGCGAGTTCGTCCTCGGTGGGCAGGCGCAGCTCCAGGCGGGGCGAGGACACCCGCAGCCCCCGCAGGGGCCAGTGGTCGGTGATCATCGGATCAGTGTGCCCACCGGGTCCGTCCCGCGCACCGTGATTTCCCCCGGGCACCCCGCCCCCGCCCCCCCCCCCGCCCCCCCCCAGGGGGCGGGGGGGGGGGGGGTGGGGGGCCCGGGGCGGCGGGGGGGGGGGC
>NZ_JBEXJK010000791.1:0-1428 GCF_040609095.1 Kitasatospora sp. NPDC004799 | reverse complement strand
GTGCGCCGGGGAACGCCGCCGCGGGCCGCCGGGATCGCCGTCCCCGGCCTGGTGGACGAGGCCGGCGGCACCGCCGTCCTCGCCGCCAACCTCGGCTGGCGCGACCTGCCCGTCCGCCGCCGGGCCGAGGAGCACCTGGACCTGCCGGTGGCCTTCGGGCACGACGTCCGGGCCGGCGGCCTCGCCGAGAGCCGGCTCGGGGCCGGTCGCGGCTGCGCGCACTTCGCCTTCGTCCCGGTCGGGACCGGGATCGCCGCCGCGCTGGTGCTCGACGGACGGCCCGTCACGGGCGGCCGGGGATTCGCGGGCGAGCTGGGCCACCTGGTGGTGCGCCCCGGCGGCGAGCCCTGCGGCTGCGGCAACCGCGGCTGCGTGGAGACGCTGGCCTCCGCCTCGGCGATCGCCCGCCGCTACGCGGAGGCCTCCGGCGAGCGGCGGACGACCGCCGAGGACGTGCTGGCCCGGGCGGCAGCGGGCGACCGGCTGGCCGGCCGGATCCGGACCGAGGCGGTCGAGGCGCTGGCCGACGGCCTGGCCGCGCTGACCGTGCTGCTCGACCCGGAACGCCTGGTCGTCGGCGGCGGGCTGGCCCACGCCGGCGAGGCGTACCTGGCACCGCTGCGCACCGCCCTCGCCGCGCGGCTGCCGTTCCGCCCGGCGCCGCCGCTGGTGGCCGCCGAACTGGGCCACCGGGCGGGCAGCCTGGGCGCCGCCCTGCTCGCCCGGGACCTGCCGGCGGGCGGTGGCCGGTGATCCTCACCGTCACGCTCAACCCCGCCCTGGACCTCACCTACCGGCTGCCGGAGGTGCGGCTCCACGCGAGCAACCGGGTACGGAGCAGCACCGGGCAGGCGGGCGGCAAGGGCGTCAACGTCGCCCGGGTCCTCGCCGCCCTCGGGCACGGCGCGACCGTCACCGGGCTGGTCGGCGGGCCGACCGGCCGGGCCGTCCGGGCGGAGCTCGCCGCGAGCGGTCTGCCGGACGAACTGGTCGAGGTGGCGGGGGAGACCCGCCGGACGGTGGCCGTGGCGGACGACCGGGACACCACGATGCTGCTGGAACCCGGGCCCGAGATCGCGCCGTCGGAGTGGCAGCGCTTCCTCTCCCACTACGAGCGGCTGCTGCCCGGCGCCTCGGTCGCCGTGCTGTCCGGAAGCCTGCCGCCGGGGCTGCCGACGGACGCCTACCGGACGCTCGTCGAGCGGGCGCGCTCGCACGGCGTCCCGGCCGTCCTGGACGCCGACGGGCCCGCGCTGCTCCGGGCCCTGCCCGCGCGCCCGGCCGTGGTGAAGCCCAACGCCGCCGAGTTGGCCGCCGCGACCGGCACCGCGGACCCGGCCGAGGGCGCGGAACGGCTGTGCGCCGCCGGGGCCGGGGCCGTGGTGGCCTCGCTCGGGCCGGACGGGCTGCTCGCCGCGGCGCCCGAGG
>NZ_JBEXJK010000790.1:0-1429 GCF_040609095.1 Kitasatospora sp. NPDC004799 | reverse complement strand
GCCGCCGGCGCCCGGCCGCCAGCCGATCACCCCGGCGCCCCAGGTGATGCCCGCGCCGAACGCGGCGAGGCCGAGCAGCTTCGGGCCGTCCAGCAGGCCCTCCTCGCGGGCGTGGGTCAGGCCCAGCGGGATCGAGGCCGCCGAGGTGTTGGCGACCCGGTGGACGTTCAGGTAGAGCCGCTCCGGGGGCAGCCCCACCTCCTTGCCGACCGCCCGCACGATCCGGGCGTTGGCCTGGTGGGCGACGAACAGGTCGAGGTCCTCGCAGGTCAGGCCGCGCCGGGCGAGCACCTCCCGGGTGGCGGCGGACATCTTCTCCACCGCGTGGTCGAACACCTCCCGGCCGTCCATCCGCAGCTTGCGGTCCTCCCGGTCGGCGTAGAGCAGCGGGATCTGCTCGCCGTCGCTGCCGAGCGAGAAGCACGGCTCGGGCGCGCCGGGCACGTCGGCGACGACGGCGGCGCCGGCGCCGTCGGCCAGCAGCACCGCGGTGCCCCGGTCCTCGTGGTCGGTGATCCGGGTGAGCGCGTCGGCGCCGCAGACCAGCACCGCCTCGGCCCGGCCGGTCTCGATCAGCGCGGCGGCGTGGTCCAGGCCGTAGACGAAGCCAGCGCAGGCGGCGTGCAGGTCGAAGGCGACGGCCTGCGGCAGGCCGAGCCGGGCGGCCACCTCCACCGACACCCCGGGGGTGACCCGGTCCGGGGTGATGGTGGCGACCACGACGTGCCGGATGCTCGCGGCGCTCCGCCCGGAGCTGCGCAGCGCCTGCTCGGCGGCGGCCACCGCGAGGTCGGCCAGCCGGCCGTCCGGGGCCAGGAAGCGGCGCTCCTCGATGCCGGTCCGCTTGACGATCCACTCCGGGGAGGCGCCGATCCGCTCGAAGTGCTCGTTGGGGACGACGCGTTCGGGCAGCGCGGCGCCCACCCCCACGATGGCGGCCGTCATGCCGCACCTCCGTCGGCGAAGGCCGGGCCGGTGCCCATCCGGACGGCGTGCATCCCGCCGTCGGCGTGCAGGATCTCCCCGCTGACGGTCGCGGCGAGGTCGGAGAGCAGGAACAGCACCGGTCCGACCACCGCGGCCGGGTCGGTGCGGTCCCAGCCGAGCGGGGCCTCGGCCTGCCAGCGGTCGGCGATCCGGTCGAAGGTGCTGATCGCCTGTCCGGCGACGGTCTCCACCGGGCCGGCCGCCACCAGGTTGACCCGGACGCCGGACGGACCGAGGTACATCGCCAGGTACCGGCAGACCGCGCCGAGGGCCGCCTTGCTGACGCCCATCCAGTCGTAGCCGGCCCAGGCGCCGCTGGCGTCGAAGTCCAGCCCGACGACGCTGCCGCGCCGCCCGTCCGCGCCGAGCAGCGGGGCGTGCGCACCGACCTGCTCGCCTCCACCGGCGCCGTCGGCGAGGCGCTGCTCGCCCCGACCGCGCT
>NZ_JBEXJK010000789.1:0-1436 GCF_040609095.1 Kitasatospora sp. NPDC004799 | reverse complement strand
GTCCGGGCGACACCTCGCGCAGCACCCGCTCGACGGCGTCGAGGTGGGCGGTGTCCCCGCCCTGCGCCGGGGCGGGGGCGGCGTGGGTCGGCGCGGCCGGCAGGACGGCGAGCAGGGTGGTCGCCGCGACGGCGGCGAGGGTGCCGCGCAGGGCGCGGCCGGGTCGGCGGGAGCCAAGTCGGTACACGTGAGGTTCCTTCAGGACATGGCGGGCGTCGAACTGTTCACCCACGAGACACCCAGAGACTACCGACTGGTAACACATCGTCAAACTTGGGCATGACAAGAACGCGCGCGGGCCCCGGTTCCCCGTACCGCAACCGGCAGGGGGGGAACCGGGGCCCGCGCGCGAGGAGCCGGGGCCCGGCGCGAGCCACCGCGCCCCGAAGTGCCGCCTCCCGTCAGGGAAGGGCGACGAAGGGCGCGAGGAACGCCCGGGCGACGGGCGTGTCGAGCCGGTACGCGACGTTGGTCGCGTAGCACGGGCCGTCACCCGTGATGGTCGTCGCCACCAGCAGGGACCGGCCGTCGATCGTGGCGAAGTTCGGCCCGCCGGAATCCCCGTAGCAGGCACCGCCGTTGCCCTGCGGCGCGGTCATCGCCAGCCGCACCCACGGGGCGTTGAGCGCGTCGAAGCCCACCGGCGCCTTCAGCCGTACGCCGCCGCCCGGGTGGGTCTGGCCGCCGGGGCCGCGCTGCGCCTCCTGGGTGCCGTAGCCGGCGACGGTGAACGGGGTCGCGTCGAGCTTCCGCGGCCCGATTTCGCCGAGCCGGCCCTCCGTGGGCAGCGCGGCCGGGGTGAACGTCCAGCGCGCGGCCAGCTGCGCCGCCGGCAGCTGGACGACGGCGATGTCGTGCGGGTCCGACGAGGGCCCGGGGTAGGCCGGGTCCTGATGGGCGGCGCCTTCGACGGCCACCGCCGCGGCGACGGCCGCGGGGTCGCCCGGGTGGGCGGCCCGGGCGGCGTCCAGACCGGCCTGCACGTCCTGGTCGAGCGAGACGTAGTAGCGGGCGCCGGCCGGCCAGTCGCTGGTGCAGTGCGCGGCGGTCAGGAAGGTGTCGGCGTCCACCATGGTGCCCGAGCACATCCAGTCGACCCGGTCCGGCGTGGCGGGGTTCGCGTCGTCGTCCCACTGCACCACCAGGGCGCCGACCTCGGTGCGCTCCGGTGCGGGAACGGCGTTGTACGAGTTGATCGCGGCGGCGGGCGTGGCGCCCGTGACGACCGCGCCCGCGGTGAGCGCGCCCGCGAGGACGGCGCCCGCCGCCCGTCTGAGGACCGCTCGGAATTCGGTGATCGGCACTGCTCGGAGCTCCCTTCCGGGCACCGGTCCCTCCGGTGCCCGCTGCACGGCCCGGCGGCACCCTGGATGCCGCCGGGCTGGGTTCCCGGCGCCGCCCGGCCGGCCCCGGCCACCGCACGCGGTCGGGGGTCC
>NZ_JBEXJK010000788.1:0-1468 GCF_040609095.1 Kitasatospora sp. NPDC004799 | reverse complement strand
GCCACGCCGTCGCAGAGGGTGGCCGCCGCCCGCCGGTACATCGCGATCGCCTGCTTGCGCTCCAGCGGGTCGCCGGCGTCGCGGATCAGCCCAGCCAGCGCGGTGCGTGCCCCGGCGTCGCCCCGCAGACGCGAGTTTGAAGACGGACCGTAGCACGGAGTGATCGTGGCGGGCTCGTGAACCGGTCGGGTCGGGCCGCCCGGCGACATCCGTCTATCCGCGCGACCGGGAGGGCTACGACCGGACCGCCGATCACCGCCGCCGGCCCCTGCCGCGACTGGCGTACGCCCCCTGGCTGCCGGAGCGGCCCGGAGCGCCGGGCGCGCGCCCGGTAGTCGCGCGGCACCACCGGGCCCGGGCCGCCGAGGGCCGACCGCACGACGGGGAGCGGGCCGCGGCGACGGGCGGCGCGTCGTACGGCTGCTTGCGGGAAGGGGGGAACCGGGAGCGACCATCCGTCCGCGTGGCGCAGACTGGAGGGCGATGACTGTTTCTGACCAGAGGATGGATCACATGGCCGACCGGCCGTTGACGCTGATGGCGGTGCACGCCCACCCCGACGACGAGGCCACCGGGACGGGGGGTGTCCTCGCCCGGTACGCGGCGGAGGGCATCCGCACGGTGCTCGTGACGTGTACGGACGGCAGGTGCGGTGACGGACCGGACGGGGCCAAGCCGGGCGAGCCCGGGCACGACCCGGCGGCCGTCGCCGCGCTGCGCCGCCGGGAACTGGAGGCCAGCTGCGAGGTGTTGGAGGTCGGACACCTGGAGCTGCTGGAGTACGCCGACTCCGGGATGATGGGCTGGGCGAGCAACGACGAGCCCGGCTCGTTCTGGCGCACGCCGGTGGCGGAGGGCGCCGCCCGCCTCGCCGAACTGATGCGGCACTACCGGCCCGACGTGGTCGTCACCTACGACGAGAACGGCTTCTACGGCCACCCCGACCACATCCAGGCCAACCGGATCACGATGGCGGCCCTGGAGCTGGTCGACCTGACGCCGAAGGTCTACTGGACGACGGCGCCGCGCTCGGCGATGCAGCGGTTCGGGGAGGTCATGCGCGAGTTCGGCGCGGACTGGGAGGAGCCGGACCCGGGGTCGGCGGAGGCGGTGGAGATGCCGGAGATCGGCCTGCCCGACGAGGAGATCACCACCTGGGTGGACACCACCGCGTTCGGCGGCCGGAAGTTCGACGCCCTGGCCGCGCACGCGAGCCAGGGGGAGAACATCTTCTTCCTGAAGATGGGGAAGGAACGGTTCACCGAGCTGATGGGCGTGGAGACCTTCGTGCGGGTCCGGGACACCACCGGCGCGGCCGTGCCGGAGAACGACCTCTTCGCCGGGCTGCGCTGACCCCGATCCCCGGAGCGGGGACGGGCCGGCTGCGACTGCTTCGCGGACTTCCCCACCGAGAAGATCGGCGAGACCACCCGCGCCTACCGCCAGCTGGGCATCGGCTACGCCAACC
>NZ_JBEXJK010000787.1:0-1474 GCF_040609095.1 Kitasatospora sp. NPDC004799 | reverse complement strand
GGGACCGGGGGCGCGCGGCGGGCACGGGACCGGGGGCGCGCGGCGGGCGCGGAGCAGGGGGCGTGCGGTCGGGCGTGCGGTCCGTGCGGGCGCCGGGTGTGCGCGGGATCGGGCGGGGGCGGGTTCGAAAACGGCCTCTGCGCTTCGCAAACCTGTCCGGCGCGGGCAGTTGGATCACGCGAACCACCCCGTGCCCCTTTCACCCCAGGTGATCGGACGCACACTGTTGCAAACGCCGTCAACTGGGCATGAGGATGAGTGGTCAGATCGAGGGGGCCACCTGGCCGGCGGGGGATCCGGAGGCGGGGGGCCGGACGACAGGGCGGGGGCATGGGTTGATGGACGGTCAGTCGCGATTCCCGCGGCAGCGGACGAGTTCCGGCGACGCCTACCGGTCCGGGCCGGTCCAGGGGCCGGTCGGCGGCACCGGGACGACCCTGCCGGGCTCACCGGCTCCGGGGTGTGCCGTGCACCGGCGGCTGCACCTCACGCTCGACCCGGCGGACCTGGTCGGGGTGGGCGCGGTCCGGCGGCGGCTGCGTTCGGCGCTGAGCCACTGGGGGGTGCCGGAGCTGTCCGACACCGCCGAGCTGCTCTCCTCCGAGCTGGTCACCAACGCGCTGCTGCACACCGGCAAGGGCGCGGTGTTCGACGCGGTGCTCGGCACGGACCACCGGCTGCGCATCGAGGTGCAGGACGGCACCAGCAGACTGCCCGGCCGCCGACGCGATCCGGAGGCCGAGTACGCGACCTCGGGGCGCGGCCTGCTGCTGGTCGAGGCGCTCGCGGACTCCTGGGGCGTGCAGCTGCGCGGCGACGGCAAGGTCACCTGGTTCGAACTCGCCACGCCCTGAGCCCGGCGGCGGGGCCACCCCGGGCCCGACTGCCCCGGGCCCACCGCGCCGTGCCCGCGCACCTGCGCCGCGGCGTGCGGACCCGTGCCGCGGCCCGCCGACCTGCGGCGCGGCCCGGTGTCGTCGGCGGGGTCGTACGATGGTTCGCCGTCGATTGATTCGCCGTCGAAGGAAGCCCTGAACAGAAGGCGGAACGGAAGATTTCCGGCCCGTTGGCATTGCCGCTCGGCCGAACATTGGCCAGGATGGTGGGAATGTGTGTCCACGTGCGGGAAGCAGCGGGGAGACCGAACCTCGACTGGCCACCGTCCGTCGCACCGTCCTATCCAGCACGACCCATCACACCGCCACGCGGCCCGTCCGGACGGTCGGCGCGGTCCGCCACGGCAGCGGCAGGAGCAGCATGCCCACTGAGCCCGAGTCGCCGGGGCCGGCGCTTCCTCCCGGCGCGGCGCCCGCCGTCGAGCCGCGAACCGTAGAGCCGAGAGCCGTGGAGCCGAGGACCGTGGAGCCCAGGACAGTGGAGCCGAGAGCCGCCAGGCCGGGGGCCGTCGAGCCGCGCACCCCCTTGTGAGGGACAGAAGTTATCCACAACCCCCGACTTTTCCACAGCTTCTGAC
>NZ_JBEXJK010000786.1:0-1493 GCF_040609095.1 Kitasatospora sp. NPDC004799 | reverse complement strand
GCCGCGTCCTCGGGATCAAGCGCAGGGCCTCCGCCGCGGAGGGCTCGCCCGTCCGGATCGAGGTGGAACGCGAGCTCAGGGAAGAGGAGTTCGCCGACGAGTGGCCCGGCGCCGCTCACCCCGATCCAGCACTGGTACCTCGACGGCCGCCGGCCCGGCGAGGCGCTGCGCTTCTCCATGACCCAGCGGCTGGCGCTCGCCCCGGACACCGACCCCGAGGCGCTGCACCGCGCGGTGCTCGCCCTGGTGGAGCACCACCCGGCGCTGCGCACCCGGTTCCGCCGCAGCGCGGGCGGCTGGCACCAGGAGGTGCTGGCGCAGGCCCCGGACGGCGTCCTCACCCGCCACCAGGGCACCCTGGAGGAGCAGGTGCAGCGGGCCGCCGAGCAGGCCCAGCGCTCCCTCGACCCGGTCGAGGGCCGGATGCTGCGCGCCCTGGTCTTCGAGGACGGCACTGGCCGGCCCGCCCAGCTCGTGCTGACCGTCCACCACCTGGCCGTGGACGGCGTCTCCTGGCGCATCCTGCTCGCCGACCTCGAAGCGGCCTACCGCGCCGCCCGCACCGGCGCACCCGTCCACCTGCCCGCAACCGGCACCTCCTTCGCCCGGTGGGCCACCCGGCTGGAGCGGCACGCCCGCTCCGGCGCCCTGGACGGCGACGCCGCGTACTGGACCGGCACCGGCCGGGCCCCGGCCGACCTGCCCACCGGGCGGCCGGGCCCCAACACCCACGGCACCGCCGCCACCCTCACCGTGACGCTGGACGAGCGGACCACCGGGGCGCTGCTGCGCAAGGTCCCGGAGACCTACCGCACCCAGGTCAACGACGTCCTGCTCAGCGCCCTGGGCCGTACCCTGGCCCGCTGGTGCGGCCGGGACACGGTGCTGATCGGGGTGGAGGGCCACGGCCGCGAGGACCTCTTCGCGGACCAGGACCTCTCCCGCACCGTCGGCTGGTTCACCGCCGAGTTCCCGCTCGCCCTGCGCGTCGACCCCGAGGCCGGCTGGCACGACACCCTGCGCTCGGTCAAGGAGCAGCTGCGCGCCGTCCCGCTGCGCGGACTCAGCCACGGCGCCCTGCGCCACCTGCGCCCCGCCGCCCTGCCGGCCGACGCGGCGGAGCCGCAGTTCGGCTTCAACTACCACGGCCAGTGGGACACCGGCGGCAGCGCCGACGGGCTGCTGCGCGGCCCGCTGCCCCCGGCCGGGCGGGACACCGACCCCGACGAGCCCCGCCCCTACCTGCTGGACGTCGTCGGGGCGGTCCAGGACGGCCGGCTCGAACTCGGCTGGACCTACCCCCCGGCCGTCTACGACGAGGCCACCGTCCGCGAGCTCGCCGACCGGACCCTCCAGGCGCTGCGCGAGCTGGCCGAGCACTGCGCGAGCCCCGGCGCCGGCGGCCGCACCCCGTCCGACTTCCCGCTGGCCGGCCTCGACCAGTCGCAGCTGGACCGCCTGGTCGGCGACGGCCGGGACGTCGAGGACGTGCT
>NZ_JBEXJK010000785.1:0-1497 GCF_040609095.1 Kitasatospora sp. NPDC004799 | reverse complement strand
CACGACCGTCGCCGACGAGTGGAGCCGGCTGGGCAGCGAGCTCGGCGGCGGTCTCGCCCGGATCGACCAC
The DNA here is from genome assembly GCF_040609095.1 of Kitasatospora sp. NPDC004799. NCBI lineage: Bacteria > Bacillati > Actinomycetota > Actinomycetes > Kitasatosporales > Streptomycetaceae > Kitasatospora > Kitasatospora sp. NPDC004799. The sequence continues at coordinate 1,427 of NZ_JBEXJK010000785.1, read as the reverse complement.
TGGCTCACCGGCGCCCCCTTCCACCAGCAGCCGGCCCAGCCGCAGCCCGGCCCGCAGGCCCAGCCGGGGCAGCCCCACCCCGGCCAGCCGCAGCCGGGGCCCGGACAGCCGTGGCAGCAGCCGCAGGCCCCGCAGCCCAGCGCGTTCCAGCAGGCCGCCGCCCCGCAGCAGACCGCGCACGGCGCGCCGCTCGGCTACACCGCCGCCGTCGAGCTGTCCTCGGACCGGCTGCTGCGCAGCCAGCCCAAGCAGCAGCGCCAGCAGCCGCGCTTCCAGTTCGGCGGCAAGGCCGCGGCGGCCGAGAAGGCCCGTCGGCTGGAGATCATCCGCACCCCGGTGCTGAGCTGCTACCGGATCGCCGTGATCAGCCTCAAGGGCGGCGTCGGCAAGACCACAACCACCACCGCGCTCGGCGCGACCCTGGCCAGCGAGCGCCAGGACAAGGTGATCGCGATCGACGCCAACCCGGACGCCGGCACCCTGGGCCGCCGGGTCAAGCGCCAGACCGGCGCGACCATCCGCGACCTGGTGACGGCCATCCCGCACCTGCGCAGCTACATGGACATCCGTCAGTTCACCTCGCAGGACCTGAACTCGGGCCTGGAGATCCTGGCGAACGACGTCGACCCGGCGGTCTCGACCACCTTCAACGACTCGGACTACCGCCAGGTGATCGACGTGCTGGGCCGCCAGTACCCGATCATCCTGACCGACTCCGGCACCGGCCTGCTGTACAGCGCGATGCGCGGGGTGCTCGACCTGGCCGACCAGCTGATCATCGTCTCCACGCCCAGCGTGGACGGCGCCTCCAGCGCCTCGACCACCCTGGACTGGCTCTCCGCGCACGGCTACGCGGACCTGGTGCAGCGCAGCATCACGGTGGTCTCCGGGGTGCGCGAGACCAGCAAGATGATCAAGGTCGAGGACATCGTCGCGCACTTCCAGACCCGCTGCCGCGGCGTGGTCGTGGTGCCGTTCGACGAGAGCCTGGCGGCCGGCGCCGAGGTCAACCTCGACATGATGCGGCCCAAGGTCCGGGAGGCCTACTTCGAGCTGGCCACCCTGGTCGGCGAGGACATCGTCCGGGCCCAGCAGGCCGCCGCCCAGCAGGCCGGCTGGCAGCAGCAGGCCCAGGCGCAGGCGGGCTACCCCGGCGGCCAGCCGCAGCCGTACGCCGACCCGCAGCAGCCCCAGCCCTACCCGCAGCAGGCCGGCCAGCCCGCTCCCGGGGCGCCGTGGGCCCCGCAGCCCGGCCAGGTGCCGCCGCCCCCGCCCGGGTACGGCTACCCGCAGCAGCCCCCGCCCGGGTACGGCTACCCGCAGCAGCCCGCGCCCGGGGCGCCCTGGCCGCAGCAGCCGGGGCCGGGCTACGGCTACCCGCCGCAGGCGCCCCAGCAGTGAGACGCCGGAGGGGGCCCACCGACACC
>NZ_JBEXJK010000784.1:0-1504 GCF_040609095.1 Kitasatospora sp. NPDC004799 | reverse complement strand
GTGAAGCGGGTGCGCAGCGCCGGGTGGGCGGCCACCAGCGCGGTCAGCGCCCGGTCCAGGGCGGCCTCGTCCAGCCCGTACGGCAGGTCGAGCAGCATCGACATGGTGAAGTGGCGCAGCGGGCCGTGGGCGGCGAAGAACCACTCCTGGACCGGGGTGAGCGGGGCGGGCCCCTCCGCCCGGGGCCGCTCGACGGGGGCCTGGGCCTCGGTGGCGAGGGCGGCCGCGGCGAGGTCGGCGACGGTCTGGTGGCGGAAGACGTCCTGGGAGCCGATCCGCAGGCCGGCGGCGCGGGCCCGGGAGACGGCCTGGATGCTCAGGATCGAGTCGCCGCCGAGTTCGAAGAAGTTGTCGGTGACGCCGACTCTCGGCACGCCCAGCACCTCGGCCCAGACCGCGGCGAGGACCTCCTCCTCGGGGGTCCGCGGGGCGACGAACTCGCCCTCCCGGCCGTCGACTTCGGGGGCGGGCAGAGCGCGGCGGTCCAGCTTGCCGCTGGTGCTGAGCGGCAGCGCGTCCAGCACCGTGAAGGAGGAGGGCACCAGGTGGTCGGGCAGCACCCGGCGCAGTGCCGCGCGCAGCTCGGCGGCGGGCCGGGCGGCGCCGTCGGCGAACACCAGGTAGGCGGCCAGCCGGTGGTGTCCGTGGGCGTCGGGCACGGCGAGGACGGCGGCCTCGGCGACCTCGGGCAGGTCGAGCAGGGCGGCCTCGACCTCGCCGGGCTCGATCCGGTGGCCGCGCACCTTGACCTGGTCGTCCGCGCGGCCGAGGTACTCCAGGCGCCCGTCGGCCGTCCAGCGGGCCAGGTCGCCGGTGCGGTACATCCGGGTGCCGGGCGGGCCGTACGGGTCGGCGGTGAAGCGGGCGGCGGTCAGCCCGGGGCGGCCGGCGTAGCCGCGGGCGACCTGCTCGCCGGCCAGGTGGAGTTCGCCGCTCACCCCGGGCGGCACCGGCTGGAGCCGGCCGTCCAGGACGTAGGCGCGGACGTTGGGCAGCGGGCGGCCGATCAGCGGCCGGTCCCCGTCGTCGATCCGGCAGGCGAGCGCGTCGACGGTGCACTCGGTGGGGCCGTAGTAGTTGTAGGCGGCCGTCCCCGGGCGGGCGGCGAGCTCGCGCCAGAGCCGGGGGGTGACCGCCTCGCCGCCGAGCATCAGCACCCGGGGGCGGTGGCGGGGGTCGTCCAGCAGCCCGGCGGGCAGCAGTTGGCGCAGGTAGGAGGGAGTGAGGTCGAGGAAGTCGATCCGGTGGCGCACGACGTACTCGACCAGGGCGGCCGGGTCCATCCGGGTGGTCTCGTCCACCAGGTGCAGCGGGTGGCCGTCGGCCAGCAGCAGCAGGCCCTCCAGCGAGGTGTCGAAGGAGAGGGAGGCGGTCAGCGCGACGTTCAGCGGGCCGCCGCCGGCGTCGGCGACGAAGCCCGCCCGGTGGGCGGCGAGCAGGTGGGCCAGGGCGCGGTGCGGGACGGTGACGCCCTTGGGGCGGCCGGTGGAGCCGGAGGTGTAGA
>NZ_JBEXJK010000783.1:0-1517 GCF_040609095.1 Kitasatospora sp. NPDC004799 | reverse complement strand
CCCGGTCCGTCCGCGCGGACCGGGTCGGCGGTGAGGGGAGCTGGACCGTCCAGCCCACCGGCACGAGGAGAAGCACCACCGGTGTTCACCACCCGTCACGCGGCCTCCCAGCACATCGGCAGCCGCACCCACCAGGCCGACGCCACCGCCCACCACCACGACCCGGACACCGGCCGCACGGCCTGGGTCCTGCTCGACGGCATCGGCGACCACGAGCACACCGCCGCCTGGGTCCGCACCACCGCACCCGCGCTCGCCGCGCTGGCGGCCCGCCGCGGCGACCCCGTCACGGCCATCGGCCTCACCCGCTCCCGCGTCCCCGCCACCGTGGACCACCCCGAGGACTGGCCGCCGGACGCCGCCGCGGTCGTCGCCGTCCTCAGCACCGGCGGCATCCTCCACATCGCGTGGGCCGGAGACTGCCGCGCCTACCTCGCCGAGCACGGCCGGGCCCGCCTGATCACCACCGACCACAATGAAGCCACCGACCAGCGCCGCGCGGGCCGTCGGCCCGACCCGGACGCCCACGACTACCTGACCTCCTCGCTGTGCCACCTCCACGGGGCCATCGACCACGCGACCGTCCCGCTCGACCCCCACGGGCGCACGCTTCGGCTCCTGCTCGCCTCCGACGGCGCCTACCTGCCGCACGAGCACGCCGGCACCCTGCCCCCGCCCCACCCGTACGGCTCCCACCGCCCCTGGGCCGGCCCCGACGCCCCGGCCCCCGCCCTTGCGGGCACCCTCGAAACCGCCGCCCAGCACCTCGTCGACGCCGCCGTGAACGCCGACCCCAGCACGGCCGACAACGCCACCGTCCTGCTCGTCGACCTGCACCCCGCCGACTGACGCACCGCGAGCACGCTGCCCGACCGGCCGTGCCGCCCGGACCACCGCCGAAGCCAGCGGCGGGGCCCGGACGGTGCGGGGGACGGGCAGACCCCGCTCCCGACACCACTGATGCCCTGGGAGGCACCTGTGTCCGTGGGAGAGACCCCGATCACCGTCGTCGGCAACCTCACCGACGACCCCGAACTGCGCTTCACCCCGCAGGGCGTGGCGATGGCCCGCTTCACCGTCGCCTCCACCCCGCGCACCTACGACAAGACCACCGGCCAGTGGCGCGACGGCACCGCGCTGTTCCTGCGCGCCACGGCCTGGCGCGAGATGGCCGAGCACACCGCCGAGTCCCTGACCAAGGGCATGCGCGTGGTCGTCACCGGCCGCCTGGTGCAGCACAACTGGCAGACGGAGCAGGGCGAGAACCGCTCCATGCTCGGCCTCGACGTCGACGAGGTCGGCCCCAGCCTGCGCTTCGCCACCGCCAAGGTCACCAAGACCCAGCGAGGCGGCGCCCCGGCCGCGCGCCCGGCCGACCAGTGGTCCACCGCCGCCCCGGCCGCGCCCGGCGGCGAGTGGAGCGGCGCCCCGGCCGGCGGCTCGACCGAGCCGCCGTTCTAGCCGGACCGCACCCCCAAGCAGCACAAAGGGCCCCGCAGCAGCCGCCGAATCTTGGC
>NZ_JBEXJK010000782.1:0-1527 GCF_040609095.1 Kitasatospora sp. NPDC004799 | reverse complement strand
GGCGGTGACAGGGGCCGGCGGCACGGCGATCCGGCGGCCGTCCGGCAGTACCGCGGTGTGCTCGACGGCCGCGGCGTCGACGTACGCGGCGCTGAACACCCCGTACGGCGCGCCCGGCCCGGGCGGCGCGGTGAGGTGGAACCCCGGGTACCCGGCCAGCGCCAACTCGACGGCGGCCCGGCCGAGTTCGCGCCCGACCCGGGCCGGGCCCGGGTCGCGGGCGGACAGCCGGAGCAGGGCGGAGGCGGCCTCCTCGGTCGGGGCGTCCGGGTGGTCGGTGCGGGCCAGCGTCCAGCGCAGCTCGGCGGGGCGGGCGCCGGGCGGCAGGGCGTCGGCGAACTGCCGCCGCACCAGGGCGGCCTTGGCCTCGACGTCCAGGCCGGTGAGGACGAACACCACCTCGTTCTGGTGGCCGCCGAGCCGGTTGAGGCCCGCCTTCAGGGTGGGCGGCGGGGCCTCGCCGCGCACGCCGTCGATCCGGACCCGGTCCGGGCCCTCCTCGGTGAGCCGTACGGTGTCCAGCCGGGCCGTGACGTCCGGGCCGAGGTAGTGCGGTCCGCCGGTCTCGTACAGGAGTTGGGCGGTGACGGTGCCGGCGGTGACGGCGCCGCCGGTGCCCGGGTGCTTGGTGATCACGCTGGAGCCGTCGGCGCGCAGCTCGGCGAGCGGGAAGCCGGGGCGGGTGACGTCGTGCTCGCGGAAGAAGGCGTAGTTGCCGCCGGTCGCCTGGGTGCCGCACTCCAGGATGTGCCCGGCGACCACGGCGCCGGCCAGGGCGTCCAGGTCCTCATGGGTCCAGCCGAAGCGGGCGATCGCCGGGCCGACGACCAGCGCCGCGTCCGTCACCCGGCCGGTCACCACCACGTCGGCGCCGCCGGCCAGGCAGGCGGCGACGCCGAACCCGCCGAGGTAGGCGTTGGCGGCCAGCAGGCCCTCGGGAAGGCCGAGTTCGGCCCGGCGCGGGAGCAGGTCGTCGCCCTCGACGTGGGCGACGGCCGCCTCGACGCCCAGCCGGGCGGCCAGCGCGCGCAGCTCCTCGGCGAGCCGGGCCGGGTTGAGGCCGCCCGCGTTGACCACGACCTTCACGTCCCGCTCGCGGGCCAGGCCGAGGCACTCCTCCATCTGGCGCAGGAAGGTCCGGGCGTAGCCGAGCGACGGGTCCTTCAGCCGGTCCCGGGCGAGGATCAGCATGGTCAGCTCGGCCAGGTAGTCCCCGGTGAGCACGTCCAGCGGCCCGCCGGTGAGCATCTCCCGCACCGCGGCGAAGCGGTCACCGTAGAACCCCGAGGCGTTGCCGATCCGCAGTACCGTGCCGTCGCGCGCCAATGCGCCTCCCCTGCCGGTGAGTTGGCGGCGCCCTCGGACGGTTGCCACCGGGCAGCAGCGTGGCACCGCCCGGCAAAAAAAGCAATCATGCTTGCTTGTTTTCAGCCCCCCGAACCCCACCCCGCACCCCGGCGTCGGCCGCTTCTACGTCCCGGTCGGCGCCGTCTACACCCACACCTCCGACGGCGCCCCGGTCGCCTA
>NZ_JBEXJK010000781.1:0-1533 GCF_040609095.1 Kitasatospora sp. NPDC004799 | reverse complement strand
GCTCTCCCCGGCGGCCTCGGGGTGCCTGACGGCGTCCTCGCCGAGGCCCGCCGGCCGCGCCGGGGTCAGGGTCCCGCCGCGTCCGGGTGCTCAGCGCAGGACGACGCCCGGGTCCTGGCCGGCCTGCGGGACCTTGACGATGCTGCGGTCGTCGCGCAGCGACTGGACGGTGAACATCGGCACGTCCTTGGCCGGCAGTGACAGCATCCGGGCGGCCACCACCGGGCCGCCGGAGACGGTCTCCACGGTGAGCGCGAAGACGCCGTTCAGCCCGGCCGGCTCGGGCGCCGGGAGGGCGACCGTGCCGCCGGCCGGGAGCTGGACCTCCTTGGTGGCCGGGGTGCCGCCGCCGCTGCCGGCCGAGGCGGTGACCCGGACGGTGGCGGCCTCGCCGCTGGAGGTCAGGTAGAGCGTGGAGGCGCCGGCCCGGTTGTCGGCGACGGTGGCGCGGGCGCCGACCGGGTTGCTGCCCGCCAGCCAGGCCGCGTCCGACTTGCCGTTGGCCGCCGCCCGGTCGACCCGCAGCCCGGCCACGACCGGGGTGCGGTGCTTGTCGTCGCTGGGCGACAGCCGCAGCCCGGCGACCTCGTCCCGGGTGACCTTGCCGAGGTCGACCGCGGCCACCATGCCCGCCTTGACGTGGATCGACTCGTTGCCGGCCGGGCTGAACCAGCCGTTCTTGCCGGACAGCTGGATCTTCAGGTCCGCGTCGTCCTCCGGCGGCGCCCAGACCACCAGGCGGGCGGAGGCGGTGTCGGCGGGCAGGCCGGGCAGCACCTGGACGGGGGCCGGGTCGGCCGAGGCCGGGACCCAGTCGGCGCCCTTGCCGCTGTCGGCGGCGTGCAGCGCGGCGCCGACCCGCCCGGAGCGCGCCACCACGTGGACCGCGAGGTCGCCGACCGCGCCCTTGCTGATCGTCGACAGCAGCACGGCCTGGGAGCTGCCGGGCGGGACGGTGATCCCGTTGGCGGCGTCGTTGTCGATCAGGCCCTTGTCGCCGTACAGCTTGATGTCCACCACCGCGGCGGAGGACTCGGTGTTGACCAGGCTGACGTAGTCGACCCGGTCGGCGGCGGTGCTGGCCCCGGCGAACCAGAAGCTCGTCCCGGCCGGGGTGCAGGTGAGGCCGGACAGCCCGAGGCCGCGCGGCTCGGTGACCACCGTGGTCTGGGTGACGGTGAAGCCGGGGGCGAGGGCGCCGGTGGCGACGGCCCCGGTGCCGGGCGCGGCGTCACCGTTGGCGGCCGGCCCGGTGGCCGGGGTGCCGGGCTTGGGCACCGTCAGCCGGGCGTCGGCGGGCGCCGCGTCCTTGTCCTGGGCCGGGGCGCCCGGAGCGGCCGAGCCGGTCGGGGCCGGGGCGGCCGGGGTCGCCGGGGCCGCGGGGGCGGTGGTCGGCTGGGCGGCGGGCGCGGCCGGGGCGGCCGCGTCGGAGAGCCAGCCGGCCCCGCCGGTGGCGGAGCCCGTCCCGGGCGGGGTGGTGGCGAGCCGGACCAGCATCCGGTCGAAGGCCCGGCCGAGCCGGCCCACCTCGTC
>NZ_JBEXJK010000780.1:0-1550 GCF_040609095.1 Kitasatospora sp. NPDC004799 | reverse complement strand
GACGAGCGTGCCGAAGCGGGCGGCGAAGCCCTCGCCCGGCTGGTGGCGCAGGCTGCGGGAGGGCCAGAACATGCCGCGGCCGCAGGCGGCGAGCAGGGCGGGCATCATGGTGAGACTGCCCAGCAGCATGACCAGCACGGCGACGGCGATGGCCGGGCCGAGCGAGCGGAACTGGCCGAAGCTGGCCACCCCGAGGGTGGCGAAGGCGGCGACGATGGTCAGCGCGGCCGAGGTGATCGCGGTGCCCACCCGGGCGGTCACCTGGGCGGCGGCCTCCCGGGCGGGCTGCTCGGGCCGGGCCCGCAGGTGCTCGCGGAAGCGGAAGAGCAGGAAGAGCAGGTAGTCGACGCCGATGCCGAGCAGGACGACGGAGACCAGCCCGGGCGTACCGGCGTCGAGCTTGAGGCCGGTCAGCGTCGCGGCGACGGCCACGGCTCCGCCGGCCACGCTGCCGATCATGGCGACGGCGAGCAGCGGCAGCAGGGCCGCCGCCACGCTGCGGAACACCAGCACGTTGAGCAGGACGATCAGCCCCATGACCAGCGCGCTGCCGACCTTCGCGGCGGTGCGGTGGGAGTCGGCGGTGTCCACGGCGTCGGCCAGTCCCCCGGTGAACCCGGTGCGCATCCCGGCGTCGGCGAACTGGGCCCGGGCGGCGTCCCGGAACGCCCGGTAGACGCCCTGGACGCCCTCGTCCGCGGCGTTGCCGGTCAGTTCGACGGAGAGCAGCTGGAAGCCGCGGTCGGGCGCCGTCATGGCCGGAGCGACCCGGGGGGTCTGGGACCGGTCGGGGACGAGGAAGGCCGGCTCGTCGTCCTTCCTGGGCATGACGACCCGGCGCTGGGCGAGCTTCGCCGCCTCGGCCTCGACCCGCTGCTGGTCGGCGGCGGTGAGCGCCCGGCCGTCGGTCCTGGCGACCAGCACCGTGACCGTGGTGGCGTCGGGCCTCATCCCGAAGTTCTCCTCGGCGATCCGCAGCGCGGCGGCCGAGTCGTAGCTCCTGGGCAGGAAGTCCCCGGTCTGGGACTGGGTGACGCGGGAGAGCAGCGTCGGGCTCAGCAGGGCCAGGGAGATTCCCAGCACCACCCAGAGGGCGATCACCTTCCACGGGTTCCTGGTGGAGTATCCGGTCAGTGCGCGGATCAACGGTTTCCTCCGGCGGTGGACGCGAGCGTCCGCGAGGTCGGTCCCGGCTCCGGGGGTTCCCGGGGCCGGGTTCCAGACCATCACCCGGGGTGGGCCGCGGACGTCCCTGCGGCGGACGATCCGCACCGGGGCCCCTGCTCCTCGGCCGGGACCGGACCCGGGACCGTGGTCCTGGTCCGGACCCCGTGATCGGTCGTGGGGACCATGCCGGGACGGAGCGGGACGATGCCAGAATGGGGACATCGGGCCTGTTCAGGGTCCGGAACAGGGGCCGAGCGGGGCCCGATCGGGCTCCTCGGGACTCGTCGGGGCCCGTCACGGCCCATCAGCGGGGCGCGGCGCGGGCCGGGCACGGAGGGGGAACGGGCATGGGCGTAGGCGCTGACGTAGCCCGTGATCACGTT
>NZ_JBEXJK010000779.1:0-1558 GCF_040609095.1 Kitasatospora sp. NPDC004799 | reverse complement strand
GCCGGTCTTGAGGACGGCGAGGACGGCCACCACCAGGTCGGCGGTGCGCGGCAGCCGCAGCGCGACCAGCCGCTCCGGGCCCGCGCCGCGGGCGACCAGATGGCGGGCCAGCCGTTCGGCGCGGGCGTCCAGGGCGGCGTAGGAGAGCCGCTCCTCCCCCGCGACCAGGGCGAGGGCGTGCGGGGTCAGCGCGGCCCGGCGGCGGAACAGTTCGGGCAGGCCGACCGGCTCGACGGGCAGCGCGGTGGCGTTCCAGTCCCGGGTGACCTGCTCGGTCTCCCGCGCGGAGAGCAGCGGCAGGGTGCCGAGCGGGCGGTCCGGCTCGGCGGCGGCGCCCTCCAGCAGCCGCAGCAGCTGGTCGGCCATCCGGCGGGCGGTGGGGGCGTCGAAGAGGTCGGCGCGGTACTCCAGGACGCCGGTGAGCGCCTCGCCGTCGGGGACGAACTCCACGCTGAGGTCGAAGGTGGCGGCCTGCCGGGGCACGGTGACCGGGGCGGTGGCGAGCCCGTGCGGGTCGCCGGTCGCGGGCGGGGCGGGGTGCAGCAGCACCAGGACGTCGAACAGCGGGTTGCGGCCGGCCTCGCGGGGCGCGCCGACCGCCTCGACGAGCCGCTCGAAGGGCGTGTCGCCGTGCGCGAGGGCGTCGTTGCCGGTCTCGGTGGCGGCCGCGAGCAGCTCGCGGAAGGAGCCGCCGGGCTCCACCCGGGTGCGCAGCACCACCGTGTTGACGAAGCAGCCGACGGCCCGTTCCAGCTCGGTGCGGGAGCGCCCGGCCATCAGCGAGCCGACCGTGACGTCCGGCTGCCCGGACCAGCGGGCCAGCAGGGCCTGGGTGCCGGCCACCAGCGCGGTGTTGAGGGTGCCCTGCCGCTCGGCCGCGAGCGCGCGCAGCCGGGCGGTGAGCGGCGCGGGGACGGTGAAGGTGTGCAGGGCGCCGGGGCCGGCCTCCTCGCCGCGCCGCGGGTGGTCCAGCGGCAGCTCGGGCGGCACCGCGCCGGCCAGCTTCTCCCGCCAGTGGGCGAGCTGCCGCTCCAGCCGGTCGCCGGAGAGCTGCTCGCGCTGCCAGAGCGCGAAGTCCGGGTACTGGGTGGCGACTTCGGGCAGCTTCGGCTCGGCGCCGCGGGCCAGCGCGTCGTAGGCGGTGCACAGCTCGTCCAGCACGACGCCCATCGACCAGCCGTCGGTGACGATGTGGTGGGCGGTCAGCTGCAGGACGTGCGCGTGCTCCGACTCGGCGACCAGCAGGGCGCGCAGCAGCGGCCCCCGGGCGAGGTCGAAGGGCCGGGAGTACTCCCGGAGCAGGACGGCGTCGAGGCTCTCGCCCTCGGCCGGCTCGTGGACCGGCAGCTCCACCGGCCCGGCCGGCTGGACGGTCTGCACCGGTCGGCCATCCTGCTCGGCGAAGGTGGTGCGCAGCGCCTCGTGGCGCGCCACCACGGCGGTCAGCGCGGCGGCGAGCGCGGCAGCGGGGGAAAGGCCCGGTGTCCCCAAAGGGCAGGCCGCCCGCGCACCCCGGCCGTGCTCCCGCCTTCGTCTGCCCTCGGCACCCGGCCACGTC
>NZ_JBEXJK010000778.1:0-1559 GCF_040609095.1 Kitasatospora sp. NPDC004799 | reverse complement strand
GCTCTCCCTCGACGGGCTCCCGCCATTCGAGGGACCACCGCCTCGGACCGACGCAGTCGAGCGTTGGTCAGGCGCGCGGTCGCGCCGCTGGTCCCGACCCTGGCCGGGCCGGGCCACGGCGTCAGTGACGGCCTGAAGTTCCGCTCCCGGCTCACCGCTTGGCAGGACCCGTCGCTCTGCGGCCCGCTCGGCCACGCGGTCCTGCCGACCGCGCCGGCCGGCATCCTGCGGGCGGTGGCGGGGCCGGGCCTGCCGTCGCCCGTGCGGACGGGCGGGGACGAGCTCGTGGTGCCGGTCCTACCGGGTGGCGCCGGTGGGGAACAGCCGCTGGAGGAAGGGCCGTCGGGGGCGTCGGGGTCTTCCCGGGCGGCCCGGCAGGCCCGTCCGGTCCAGCGGTCCGTCCGGCTGCGGCGGCTTCCGGTGCGCTCGGGGCCGCGTCCGGCGCGCGCGGGCGGGGTCGAACGGCGGACCGTGCCGGACGGCGCCGACGGCGGTGTGCCGATGCCTGCTGTGGCGGTGGCCGACGCGGCCGCGCCGAGCGTGTCGACGCCGGTGGTGCCGTCGTCCGATCCGGCCACCGCGTCCCCGAGCCGGAACGACCCGGTGGTCCGGGCCGACCGTCCGGTGCGGCCGCGTTCCGTCGGCCTCCCGCTGGTCGTGGCGCGGCGGCCCCGCTCGCTGCCCGTGCGTCCGGTGGCGACCGTCCCGGGGTCGCTGAGGGCGTCGGGCGAGGTGGCCGAGCCGCAGAGCCGGACCACGGACCCGCCGCCACCCCGCGCGGCAGCGGTGCCGGACGGACCGGTCGACAGCGCGGGCCCGGTCGCGAGCCCGGAGACCGCCGCCCGGACGGCGCCGGGCCCGGTCGGCACCTCCGCACCCGCGCGGAGCGGGCCGGCCGACGGGGTGGTCCAGCGGGCCGCCGCGAGTGGCCCTGCCGGGCCCAGCCGTCCGGTGCTCGGTGCTCCGCTGACCGCGTTGCCCGCGAGCGCCGCGCCTGTGGCCGCTTCCAGTCCGCAAGGCCGTGAAACGGCCTCGGGCGCACCTGCCATGCCCGTCGTCCCCGCCGGCTCGGGGGCCACCGCCGGTCGTGAGCCGGGCGGGCTCGATGACGCCCGTCCGTCCGCGCCGTCCCCGGCCCCGTCGCAGGCCCGCCGCCGTCGTACGGGCGGTGGGCCCGGCAGCCCGGCAGCGTCCCGGTCCGACCGTGGGGCCGCCGAGGGCGCGCCCGTCCAGCGCACGCCGTCCGGGGCCGGTACGCCCGCACCGACTTCGTCGTCGGCCCCCGAACGCCCTGCGCCGGTCCGTCCGGACTCGGCCCCCGCGCGCGGGGGCGGGGCCGGTGCGTCCATTCCGTCGGCGTCGGCCACCCCTGGACGCGCCGCACCGGCTCAGCCCGTCGCAGGAACGTCCGTCCAGCGTGCGGTGTCCGAGGCCGGTACGCCCGCCCCGCCGACGCCGACCACGCCGCGCGCGGCCGGCAGGGCGTGATCCTCACCCGCAACGACCGGGCGGGCGCGGCGACGATCTCCAGCCGGCTGGGCCTGCGCGCCGAGGCGGTC
>NZ_JBEXJK010000777.1:0-1559 GCF_040609095.1 Kitasatospora sp. NPDC004799 | reverse complement strand
CTCACCACCCGCGACCGCTACGCGCTCGTGCGGGGCCGTCAGGTGCCGGTGGAGGAGGTGCTGTTCAGGATGCTGGAGCCCGGGGAGATCGGCAGGGCGATGGCCTTCCCCCGCCAGTACACCGTGCTCGGCAACAAGCGGGAGAAGGTCCGCCAGTACGGCAACGCCGTCACCCCGCCCGTCGCCGAGATCCTCCTCTCCGCCCTCGTCGAGGCCGTCACCGGCCACGACCTGCCCGAACCCGGCGCCCTCTCGTGACCGGCCGCACCCCGCCCCTCGGCGACAGCCAAGGCCTGTGGCGCGCCGTCCTGGCGGCCGCCTCGGGCCGCTGCCAGTGCCGGGGCACCTGCGGCACCAACCACGAGCGCGACGGCGGCCGCTGCAAGAACACCCACGGCGGCTACGGCTCCCGCCACGGCACCGGCCCCGTCCGCCTGCTCGCCGCCCCGGCCGACCCGGCCGCCCTGCTGCTGCCCCCGCACCAGGTTGCCGCCCTGCCCAAGCAGGCGCTCGCGGCGTGGTGCCCGGCCTGCCACGACGCCACCCGCCGCGCCGCCGCCAAGGCCCGCCAGGCCGCCGCCCCGCCCGCCGAGCCGAACGCCCTCTTCTAACCCTCTCCCGCCCCCGGGGCCGCCGCACGCGGCCCCGGGGCCCTACCCGCCGAAGGGACCGCCGTGACCGGCAACCCCCTGCTCACCGCCGCCCTCGCCGCCGTCGAACGCGGCTGGCACGTCTTCCCGCTGCTGCCCCGCAGCAAGCGCCCCGCCCTGCACTCCTCCACCGCCTGCCCCCGCACCGGCCCCTGCACCACCGGCCACCAGGGCTGGGAACAGCGCGCCACCCTCGACCCCGAGACCGTGCGCCGCACCTGGTCGCACGGGCCGTACGGGATCGGCCTGGCCACCGGCCCCTCCGGCCTGGTCGTCATCGACCTCGACACCCCCAAGCCCGGCGCCACCGTGCCCCCGGAGTGGGAGGACCAGCGGGTGACGGACGGGTACGACGTGCTGGCCGCGCTGTGCGAGCGCACCGGCCGACCGTTCCCGGACGACACCTACACCGTCACCACCCCCAGCGGCGGCCAGCACCTCTACTTCACCGCGCCCACCGGGCTCGCCCTGCGCAACACCGCCGGCCGCTACGGCTCCGGACTGGGCTGGCTGATCGACACCCGGGCAGGCGGCGGCTACGTCGTCGCCGCGGGCAGCAACGTCGCCAGGCGCCGCTACGACGTCGTCCTCGACCGCGACCCGGCTCCGCTGCCCGACTGGATCGCCCGACTGCTCACCCCGCCGCCCAGGCCCGTCGCCCCGCTCTTCCGGCCCGGCCGCCGCACCACCGGCGACCGGCCCGCGTACGTGGACGCCGCCCTGCGCGGCGAGACGGCCAACGTCGCCGGCGCCCCGGAGGGCACCCGCAACTGGGCCCTCACCCGGGCCGCCCGCGCGCTGGGCCGCTTCGTCGCCAGCGGCAAGCTCAGCCGGGCCGAGGTCGAGAACGCTCTTAAGGGGGCGGCGGAGCAGGCCGGCCTGCCCGCGCGTGAGGCCGACGCGACCATC
>NZ_JBEXJK010000776.1:0-1565 GCF_040609095.1 Kitasatospora sp. NPDC004799 | reverse complement strand
ACGGCGAGGAGGAAGCCGGACAGGCCGCGCCAGACGCTGGTCCAGATGATCGAGAGCAGGGTGCCCTGGTACCAGAGGTCCTGGGCGGAGCGCCAGACGTCGGCGGGGCTGGGCAGCTTGTAGGAGGAGGTCAGCTCCAGGCTGTAGGCCCCCTGCCACAGCGCGAGGACGACCAGGACGCCGATCAGCGGCGGCAGGGCCTTGCCGCGCAGGACCTCACCGAGGGAGCCGCGTTGCGCGGTGACGGCGTCCAGGGCGTCCAGGCCCGCGCCGACGGAGGCGGAGTCCCCGGTGCCGTCGGGGTGGGAGGTCCGCTCCGTCCGATCGGCCAGGCCTGTGCCGCCGGTCCGGTGGTCGGCCCGGTCCAGGACGGGGGCGGTGTCAGTGCTGGACATGGCGTCGGATCTCCCCACGCAGTTGTTCGGTGATCTCGATGGACAGGTCGGCGACGCCGGTGGATTCGATGCGGCGGGGTTGGGGGAGGTCGATGTGCCATTCGCGGGCGACGCGGCCGGGGCGGGAGGAGAGGAGGACGACGCGTTGGGCGAGGCGGACGGCTTCGCGGACGTTGTGGGTGACGAAGAGGACGGTGAGGTGTCGTTCGGCCCAGATGCGGGTGATCTCGTCGTGGAGGACGTCGCGGGTGATGGCGTCGAGGGCGGCGAAGGGTTCGTCCATGAGGAGGACCTTGCTGCCCTGGGCCAGGGCGCGGGCCATGGCGACGCGTTGGCGCATGCCGCCGGAGAGTTCGTGGACGCGTTTGTCGTGGGAGCCGTTGAGGCGGACGAGTTCGAGGAGGCGTTCGGCTTCGGTGCGGCGTTCGGGGCGGGGGACGCCGGCGAGTTTGAGGGCGAGTTCGATGTTCTTGCCGGCGGTGAGCCAGGGGAAGAGGGCGTGCTCCTGGAACATGAGGGCGGGGCGGCCGTCGGGGACGTGGATGGTGCCGGTGGTGGGCTGGTCGAGTCCGGCGACGAGGTTGAGCAGGGTGGACTTGCCGCAGCCGGAGGCGCCGAGGAGGGTGACGAACTCGCCGGGGGCGACGTCGAGGGTGATGTCGTCCAGGACGTGGGTCCGGGCGCCGGGGCGGCCGAAGGACTTGTGGACGTGCGAGATCCGGACGGCGGGTGTGCCGTCGTGGGTGTCGGCGCCGGGGACGTCCGCCGAGGTGGTCAGTGCCGGAGTCATCCGGACACCTCCTGCGTGAGTGGTCATGGGCCCCTCCTGCCCGAGGGCGGGCCAGGAGGGAGAGGTCTCAAGGTCGGGGCCGGGGCCCGGGCCCCGCCCGGTTCCGGTGGGCATCGATCGGGGATCGACCGGGCGGGCGGGGGCCGGACCGCGGAGTCGGAGCGAACGGCGGTGCTGCGGGCGCTACTTGGCGCCGAGCCCGGCGTCCGCGACGGCCGGTTGGCCCTGGGCGGTGAGGACCTTGTTCAGCAGGGTGAGGTCGTAGATGCCGGTCAGGTTCGGCTTCTTGAGGAGTCCGGCGGTGACGGCGTGGTCGGCTTCGGCCTGGAGGGTGTTGGCCAGGGGGTCGTCCAGGAAGTCGATGTCGGCCCAGGCGGGAT
>NZ_JBEXJK010000775.1:0-1581 GCF_040609095.1 Kitasatospora sp. NPDC004799 | reverse complement strand
CGTTCGCCGGGTTCGTACGGGCAGGCGAGGAAGCGGGTGGCGGTGAGGCCGGGGCGGTCCAGGTAGCCGCGGGCGAGTCCGGCGCCGGCCAGGTACAGTTCGCCGGCCACGCCCGGGGGCACCGGCCGCAGCGCGTCGTCCAGCACGTACGCCCGTACGTTCCAGATCGGGCGGCCGATCAGGGTGTTCGTGCCGTCCGGCCCGGCGAGCAGCTCGCCCCGGGTCGCCACGGCACCCGCCTCCGAGGCGCCGTAGAAGTTGAGCAGCCGGGCCCCGGGCAGGGCCTGCCGGAACGCGCGGACGGTGGCGGCGGGCAGCTGCTCCCCGCTGCAGATCCAGACCGCGCAGCCCGCCGTGGCGGGCAGCTCCTCGGCGTCCAGGAAGGCGTTCAGCAGGCTGGGCACGACGGTGAGCCGGGCGATGCCGTGCCGGGCCGTGGCCGCCGCCAGCTCGGGCACGCTGCGGGCCGTGTCGGCGTCGACCAGGACGGTCGAGCCGCCGGACAGCAGCGGCGCCAGCAGCTCGGTGATCCCGTCGATCACGCTGACCGGCGACTTCGCCAGGATCGCGGCCGCCCGCTGCTCGGGCAGCTCCTCGGCGAACCAGGTCAGCCGGTTGACCAGGGCGCGGTGCAGCCCGAGCACGCCCTTGGGCCGGCCGGTGGAGCCCGAGGTGTAGATGACGTACGCCGGGTGGTCGGGCAGCAGCGGGCCGGTGCGCTCCGCGTCGGTGGGGGCGGTGGCGGGGAGGGCGGCCGTGGCGCGGTCCAGCGCGGGGTCGTCCAGCAGCAGCCGGGGCAGGCCGGTCTCCGGTAGCTGCCCGGCGGTCGCGGTGTCGGTGAGCAGCAGGACGGGCGCGGCGTCGTCGAGCATCAGCCGGACGCGGTCGGCCGGGTAGGCCAGGTCGACGGGCAGGTACGCGCCGCCGGCCTTGAGCACGGCCAGCAGGGCGACGACCAGCCGCGGCGACCGGGGCAGCGCGAGCGCCACCGTGCACTCCGGGCCGACGCCCCGGCCGATCAGGTGGCGGGCCAACCGGTTGGCCCGGGCGTCGAGTTCGGCGTAGCCGAGGTCGGTGCCGTCGGCGCGGACGGCGACGGCGTCCGGGGTGCGGGCGGCCTGGGCCTCGAAGAGGGCGACCACGGTGGTGTCGGGGCGCCCGCCGGCGGTGTCGTTCCACCCGGTGAGGATCTGCCGGTGCTCCTCAGCGGAGAGCAGGTCAAGTCGGGTCAGCGGGGTGTCGGGCGCGGCGGCGACCTGGTCGAGCAGCCGGACCAGTCGGCCGGCCAGGGCCTCGGCGGTGGCCGGCTCGAACACGTCGGCGCTGTACTCCAGGAAGCCGTCGATCCCGGTCGGGGCGGCCTGCGCGTCCTGCTGCTCGGCCAGGAAGAAGTTCAGGTCGAACTTGACCGAGTCGGCGGCCGGCGGCTCGAAGGCCGCCCGGACCCCGGGCAGGGCGAGGGTGGGTCGGGTGTTGTTCTGGAGCACCAGCATGACTTGGAAGAGGGGGTTGCGGCCCATGGAGCGGGTGGGGTCGAGGACTTCGACGAGTCGTTCGAAGGGGAGGTCCTGGTGTTCGTAG
>NZ_JBEXJK010000774.1:0-1582 GCF_040609095.1 Kitasatospora sp. NPDC004799 | reverse complement strand
GTCGACCGGGCCTCCGCAACGGGCACGGGCCAGCCGGCCCCGTCCGGACTGCTCACCGTCGAGGCCGCCGAGTACGGCAGCCGGACCGGGACCAGCACCGGCTCGGCGAGCCCGAGCGCGGCGTCGAACAGGGCCAGCCCCTCGGCCTCGGCGAGGGCGCTCACCCCGCCCCGGGCCATCCGGCGGCTGTCGCCGTCCTCCAGCGCGCCGGCCATCCCGGCCTCCGCCCACGGGCCCCAGGCCAGGGACGTGCCGGGCAGGCCCTGGTCCCGGCGGTGCCGGGCCAGCGCGTCCAGGAAGGCGTTGGCGGCGGCGTAGTTCGCCTGCCCGGCGTTGCCGAAGACCCCGGCGGCGGAGGAGAACAGGACGAAGGAGTCCAGCCCCCGGTCCTTCGTCAGCTCGTGCAGGTTGAGCGCGGCGTCGACCTTCGGGCGCAGCACCCGCTCCAGGCGCTCCGCGTTCAGGGAGGACAGCACGCCGTCGTCCAGGACCCCGGCCGCGTGCACGACCCCGGTCAGCGGGTGCTCGGCCGGGATCCGGGCGAGCAGGGCGGCGAGCGCCTCCCGGTCGGCCGCGTCGCAGGCCTCGACGGCGACGCTCGCGCCCGCCTCGGCCAGCTCGGCGGCGAGCCGGTCCATGCCCTCGGCGGCGAGGCCGCGCCGGCCGGCCAGCACCAGGTGGCGCACGCCCAGACCGGCGACCAGGTGACGGGCGAGCACCCGGCCGAGGGCGCCGGTCGCACCGGTGAGCAGCACGGTGCCGTCGGCGGCGAAGGGGGCACCGGCCTCGACGGCCCCGGCCTCACCTGCCCCGGTCCGCGGGGCCGCGACCCGGGCCAGCCGGGGCGCCAGGGCGCCGCCGAGGCGCAGGGCCAGCTGGGGCTCGTCCGCCGCCAGGGCCGCGGCCAGCGCGCGGCGCGAGCGCTCGTCGCCGTCCAGGTCCACCACGGCGAACCGGCCCGGCTCCTCGGACTGCGCCGAGCGGACCAGACCCCAGACCGCCGCGGCGGCCAGGTCGGTCACCTCCTCGCCGGCGCCCGCCGCCACCGCTCCCCCGGTCAGCAGCACCAGGCGGCTCGCCGCCAGCCGGCGGTCGGCCGCGAACAGCTGCAGCAGGGCCAGGGCCTCGCCCAGCACGTCGCGGGTGGCCCCGGCGAGGTCGCCCGCGGCCCCGGCCAGCGGCACCAGCACGGTCTCCGGGACGGGCACGCCCGCGTCCACGGCGGCCAGCAGCTCGGCCAGGTCCGGGTGGCGGTGCACCAGGCCGCCGGCAGCGGACAGGGCGTCCTCCAGGCCGCGCAGGCCGTCGGCGTCCGAACCGATCAGCGCCCAGTCGGACGGCTCCGGGGCGGGCGGTTCCGCCACCGGCGCCCACCCGAGCGCGAACATCGACTCGATCCTCGCCGCGCCGGCCGCCCGCACCTGCTCCGGCGACAACGGGCGGACCACCAGGGCCTCGACCGAGCCGACCGGCCGGCCGTCCTGGTCGGCGAGCGTCAGAGCGACCGCGTCCGGGCCGGCCGGCGCCAGCCGGACCCGCAGGGCCCGGGCGCCGTCGGCGTGCAGGGCGACGCCGCTCCAGG
>NZ_JBEXJK010000773.1:0-1584 GCF_040609095.1 Kitasatospora sp. NPDC004799 | reverse complement strand
GGCCACCGGCGGCGAACCCGCCGACGCCCACCCGGCCCCGGCCACGCCGCCCGGCCACGCACCCGCCACCACGGCCACCGGGCAACCCGCCCCCGGGCCGACCAGCTCCGTCCCGCAGGCGCCGAGCCCCAGGCCCACGGCCACGCCGGAACAGCCCAGCCCCGCCCCCAAGCCCAGCCAGATCGAGCCCACCAGGCCCACCGCCCTGCCCAGCGCCACCGGCGTGGCCGACCGGCCGGCCACGCCCGGCGCGCTCAGCCCCTGAGCCGACCCCGGAGCTAACCCCGGAGCTGCTTCTCCAGCGGCGTACGGAACCGCGGCGTCACCCGCACCTCCCCCAGCCAGCCCGCCAGCCGCTCCGCCTCCGCCGCGACGGCCCGCTCCGCCTCCGCGCCGAGGTCCCGGAACAGCCGCCACACCACCTCGCCGTCGGCCCGCTGCGCCCAGCCGCCCACCACCTCGCCGCACCACCAGACCGTCGGCCCGGCGTTGCCCGCCCGGTCGAACAGCGCCGGCACGTCCTCCGGCCGCAGGTACCAGTCCCGCCCGCGCCAGCCCATCACCGCCGGGTCCAGCGCGGGCAGCAGCGCCGCCCACGGCTCCGGCTCCGCCACCGGCGCCCCGTCCCCCGGCAGCACCACGGCGGGCACCCCGCCGGCCAGCGCCACGTCCAGCGCCCCGAGGTCCGCCAGCGCCCGGCGGACGTCCCCCAGCGTCCAGCCCGTCCACCACTTCACGTCCTCGACCGTCGCCGGCCCGTACGCCGCCAGCCAGCGCCGCACCACCTCGGCCTTCGCCTCCCGCACCGGCACCTCCGGCCACTGCGGCACCGGCGCCCACGGGTAGCTGCTGCTCAGCCACGAACCGCGCGGACGGCAGCGGCGCACGTGCCCGTCCGAGGCCAGCAGCCGCAGCAGCCGGCTGCCCACGCTCTGCCTCGCCTCGTACGGCTTGCCCGGCGACATCAGCATCGTCTCGCGCAACTGCGGTACGTCCTCGGCGAGTTCCTTGGTCGTCGCCTCGCCGCGCCCGGCCAGCGCGGCCAGCACCTCGCGCTCCGTCGCCGCCAGCCGGGCCTCGTCCCAGCCCTCGGCGTGGTCCCGCAGGTGCTTCAGCAGCGTCGCCCGCTCCTTCGCCGCGATCGCCCGCGCCGCCGCCGAGCTCACGTACGGGGCGAAGCCCTCCGTCACCGCGAAGAGCGTCCGCCGCATCGACAGCAGCTTCACCAGCGAGACGTCCTCGTACAGCGCCCGGTCCACCTCCGCCGCCGAGGGCTCCGCCAGCCGCGCGCAGGCCGACAGGTACACCGTGGCCGCGTCCGTCGCGTGCAGCCCGACCACCGCGTCGGCCACGTCCTCCACCCGCGCCGCCCGCACCGACGGCGCCAGCGACTGCCGCCGCCCCAGCCTGGCCCGACGCTCCGCATCCCCGATCACCGGCGTGCGAGCCGGGCGTGGGCGGCATGCCCCGCCCGGCACCACCGTCACCTGGGTGGCCGAGGACTTCCTCCGCGCGGCGGGCGTGCCGGAGGCCGCGCTCCCGCTCTCCGCCGAGATGGCCTTCAGCGCGTCGCCGAGCGCCTTC
>NZ_JBEXJK010000772.1:0-1586 GCF_040609095.1 Kitasatospora sp. NPDC004799 | reverse complement strand
GACCGCGGCCGACAGCGCCTGCCGGTGCGGCTCGTCCGCCGGGCCCTCGCGGCCCTGCCTCCGACGCGTGCTCATGTGCTCTCCCCCCGTCCCGCGGTCAGTGCGTCAGGTCCACGACGGGCCCGCTGAAGGCCCCGTCGGCGGACACCGTCAACTCGCTCGGCACGCCGTCCACCTGGACCCGGGCCAGGTACGCCGTCGGGCGCACGCCGACGACCGGCACCCGGACCTCGTACGGGTCGGTGCGCGGCACCGGCGGCGCGGGCGCGCGGAACTGGTGGCTCGCCCCGCGCTGCCCGGCCGGCGGGTGCAACTCGTCCAGCAGCAGCAGGACCTGCTGGTCGTCCCGGAGCGGCAGGTCCAGCCGGACGTCCAGCCGGGCCGAGACGCCGGCCGGTCCGTCGCCGCGCTCCGCCGTGCCGATCGGCGTGACGATCCGCGGCTGCCGGGCGAAGGTCTGGGCGTTGGACTCCACGGCGAGGTGCTCGGCGGCGGGCCGGCCGTCCAGCGCCAGCCCGTGCAGCACCTGCACCTGGTGCACCCCGGGCGGCAGGTCCTCCGGTACGGCGACCACCAGGCGGTCGTCCCGGACGGCTCCGGGGCCGACCGTCACCCGCCGCTCGCCCAGCCGGGCCACCACCAGGTCCGAGCGCAGGCCGGAGCCCTCCACCACCAGCTCCCGGTCCTTTGTCACCGGCCCCTCCTCGGGGGCGGCCCGGGACCCGGCCGGCCGGGAGAGCACCCGCTCGACCACCGGCCCGCGGGACGGCACGGCCCGTACGGTGCGGCGCAGCACCGGCTTGCCGGCCACCGGATCGACCCGGCCCTCCACCAGGACGGCGGTGGCCTGGTACGTCACGGACAGCGCGTACGGCGTCTGGAGCAGCGTGCTCCACAGCTTGGACAGCTCGTCGACGTCCATCGTGGTGGGCGTGAAGCGCACCCGCTGCGGCGAGACGGCCAGGTCCGCCCCGACCAGGTACGGCTGGGCGGCCGCCTCCTCGATCAACTGCCGGGACAGCATGGGCTGTTCGGTCAGGGCCCGGACCACGCAGCCGAGCAGCCGCTGGCCGACCAGTTGGGACTCCTCGCCGTAGCAGCTGATCAGGTAGTGCAGGTCGAGGGCGGCGGTCGGCCGGGCCAGCACGGTGCCGTCCGCCGCGCGGGTGGGCGCGTCGCGGTTGCGCAGCGAGCCGTTGGGCGTGACCTGGTAGAGGAAGACGGTGATGGTCGGGTCGCTCGGCGGCTCGGTCGGCGGCTTGCGGGCGCCGACCTCGACCGCGAACGGGATGTCGGGGGCGAGCGCCCGGGTGATGAGCAGCCGCAGCGCCTCGCTCACGGTCGCGATCGCGAGGTGGTTGCTCATGAATGGACCCGCTCGGTCATGAGGTCTCCCGGTTGAGGTACCTGTCCAGGTCGAGGGCCGGGGTCGGGCGGGCCGCCGGCTTGCGCGGTGCGGCCGGGGTGCGCTCGGCGGCCCTGACCTCGACCCGCCCGATCTGGACCCGCACCACCCGCTCGACCGGCCGCTGCCGCACCTCCGAGGGCTCCGACCACGCCAACTACCGTCCTCCCCGCACCCGCGG
>NZ_JBEXJK010000771.1:0-1613 GCF_040609095.1 Kitasatospora sp. NPDC004799 | reverse complement strand
GCAGCGCCTCCTTGAGCCGGGGGAAGCGGGTGCGCAGCTGGTGCGCCGCCGCCTGCCGGGCGCGCACCGCCCCGGCCCGGACGGCGGCCCCCGGCGCCGCCCCCGCCGGGCCGAGCAGCAGCCGCTGGTTGCGCAGCTGCTCCGGGCGCCAGCGCTGCTTGTACGGCTCCTGGCCGCGCAGCAGGCCCAGCACCGGGACGCCCGCGCCGACCGTCTCGTCCAGCGCCGCGCTGAACAGCAGTCCGGCGATGTCCAGCCGCTCGCGCAGCACCGGGTGCGCGCCGTACATGTACAGCCCGCCGAAGGACGGGCAGAGCAGCAGCAGGTTCACCGCGACCAGCTGGCCGTCCAGGTGGAACTGGTGGACGGCGGCCCGGCCGGCGGCGACCAGCCCGGTGGTGGACTCGGTCAGGTGCCGGGCGAACCGCTCGGTGCGGTGCTCGGGCGTCACGCCGCGCGCCTGCCACTGCAGGAAGTGCAGCCGCAGCAGCCCCTCCAGCGCCTGCGGCACCTCGGCCACCGGGGTCGCGCGGACCGTCACCCCGGCCTCGGCGATCTTGCGGAGCTTCACCCGGCTGCGCTGGGCGGTCTTGCCGGGCACCCGCTTGAGCAGCCGGTCCATCGGGACGGCCGGCAGGTACTGGCAGAGCGAGTCCTGGTAGCGGCGGCGGCTGCCGCGCCAGTGCTGGTACACCCGCTGCACCGCCGCGTCGGGGTGCACCTCGCGCAGGTCCAGCCAGTGCCAGGGGCGGGTGAGCGGGAGCGCGGCGGCGAACTCGGCGGCGGCCCGGTCGGCGTGCTCGTCGTCGAGCAGGACGTCGGTGTAGTCGACCAGCCCGCCGCCGAGGCCGGTCAGGCCGCCGAGCGGCCCGCCGCGGCGCACGAAGGCGCCCGCGCCGACCAGCCGGCCGGACCGGCGGACCAGCACCACGAGGAGGCTGCCGGGGCGGCCGTAGTGGCGCCACCAGGAGCGCTGCCAGTCGGCGGCCTGGAAGAAGGTGGCGGTCCGGCAGCGGGCGCTCAGGTCGTCCCACTCCTCGGCGAGGGCGTCCAGGGCGTCGTCCTCGGACCGCAGCTCGGTGGTCCAGGCCGGCGCCGTCGTCTGGGCGGGCAGGCCGCTTCTGCGGGTCTCGGTGCTCATCGGCCGCTCCCGGCCGGGGCCTTCTGCTGGGCGGCGGGCCGGGCCCCGGTGGCGTCGGCCTCGACGGCGGGGGCCGAGGGGGCGGGGATCTCGGTGGCGGGGGTCCCGGTGGCCGGGGCCGAGGGGGCGGGGATCTCGGTGGCAGGGGTCCCGGCAGCGGGGGCCGAGGGGGCGGGGGCCTGGTCCTGGGCCGGGGGCTGCTCGGCCGCCGCGGGCTCGACGGGCTTCCCGCCGGTCTTCTTCCCGGCCTTCCCGCCTCCGCCCTTCGTCTCCCCTGCCTTCGTCTCCCCGGCCTTCGCCTCCGCGGGCTTCGCCTGCCCGGTCGCCGTCCCTCCGGCCTTCGTCCCCTCGGCCGCGGGCTTGTTCCCGGGCCCGGCCGCCGGGGACGCGGAGCCGGGCTCGGCCCCGGCGGAGGCCTCGGCCGGCTCCTCACGGCGCGGCCGCGGCGTGGTCGGGACCGCCGCCGGCGCGG
>NZ_JBEXJK010000770.1:0-1639 GCF_040609095.1 Kitasatospora sp. NPDC004799 | reverse complement strand
GTCGCCCTGATCACCGACGCCATGGGCGCGGCCGGCATGGGCGACGGCCTCTACCCCCTCGGCCCGCTCCAGGTCGAGGTCAAGGACGGCGTGGCGATGCTCCCGGACGGCAGCTCCATCGCGGGGTCCACGCTGACCCTCGACCGGGTGTTCCGACGGGCGCTCACGGTCGGGAGGATGACGCTCGGCCAGGCGGTGGAGTCGCTGTCCGCCACCCCGGCCCGGCTGCTCGGCCTGAGCGACTCGATCGGCTCCCTGGAGGCCGGCAAGCTCGCCGACCTGGTCGTGCTCGACTCGCAGAGCCACGACCTGGTCGCCGTGATGCGCCGCGGCCGCTGGGTGCTCGGCGGCGAGACCTTCTCCACCGTCAAACCCGCCTGAGCACGGACCACCTGAGCGCGGACCACCTGAGCGCGGACCCGCCCGAGCGCGGACCCGCCCGAGCGACGCCGACGGCCGCCCCTCCCCCCGGCGGGGACGGGCGGCCGCGGCGTGTCCGGCCTCAGGAGGCGGCGACCGCCGGACGCGGTGCGGACAGCACCCCGAGCAGGTGCGTCACCTCGCGGGCCACCGCCTCCCGGCCGGCCCCCAGGTAGACCCGGGTGTCGACCAGGGCCGCGTCCTGCGCGAGGCGGCCGCGGACCGCCGCGGTGAACGCCTTGTTGAGGTGGGTGGCGATGTTGACCTTCGTCATGCCGTGCGCGACCGCCGCCGCCAGGGCCTCGTCCGACGCCCCCGAGGAGCCGTGCAGCACCAGCGGCACCGGCACGGCCGCGCGCAGGGCGGCGATCAGGCCGAGGTCCGGGCTCGCCGTACGGGTGAGCATGGCGTGCGAGGTGCCGACGGCGACGGCCAGCGCGTCCACGCCGGTGCGGGCGGTGAACCCGGCCGCCTCGGCCGGGTCGGTCCGGGCGCCCGGCGCGTGCACGCCGTCCTTCCCGCCGACCTCCCCCAGCTCGGCCTCCACCCAGACGCCCGAGGCGTGGCACAGCCGCGCCACCTCGGCCGTGGCCCGCAGGTTCTCCTCGTACGGCAGCACCGAGGCGTCGAACATCACCGAGCCGAAGCCGAGCCGGACGGCCTCCTCCACCAGGGCCCGCCCGGTGGCGTGGTCCAGGTGGACGGCCACCGGGACCGACGCCGCCCGCGCCACCGCGAGCGCCGCGCCGCCGATGGGCGCGAGTCCCCCGTGGTAGCCGACAGCGTTCTCGCTGATCTGCAGGATCACCGGCGTGCCCGCGGCCTCGGCCCCGGCGACGATCGCCTCGGCGTGTTCCAGCTGGATGACGTTGAACGCGCCGACGCCGTGGCCGCCACGGGCGGCGGGCGCGACGATCTCCCCGGTTCCGACTAGCGGCATGACTCTCCTTGAGGGTGCGTCCGGTCTGCGGGTTGCGTCTGTGTCCGGTCGAGCTCCTCGATCCGGACGAGGCCGAGCAGGCGCCGGTGGGCCTCCGCGTCGAAGCGCCCGGCCTGCGGGGCCAGCACGGTGGCGGCGGACAGCGCCACGGCCCGGCGCAGCCGCTCGGGCCACGGCAGGCCGGCGGTCAGGCCGAAGGTGTCGACCAGCGGCACCAGCCGGTCGTGCTCGTACATCGACAGCAGCGACTGGCTGTTCCCGGCCTCCCGCCAGCCGTCC
>NZ_JBEXJK010000769.1:0-1640 GCF_040609095.1 Kitasatospora sp. NPDC004799 | reverse complement strand
CCGATCTCGCGCCGAGCTGGACCCGGCCGCCGGCGCCCTGCTGCGCGCCGTGCTGTTCCGGCCCGCCGACGGCGCCCGGCCGCAGCTCTTCCTGACCGCCCACCACCTCGCCGTGGACAGCGTCTCCTGGCGGGTGCTGCTCGCCGACCTGGCCCAGGCCTACCGGCAGGCCGCCGAGGGCGCCGCCCCCGCCCCGGAGCCCGAGCCCACCGCGTTCACCGACTGGGCCCACCGGCTCGCCGGGCTGGTCCGCTCCGGCGGCCTCGACCGGGACCTCCCGTACTGGACCGCCGAGACCGCGGCCCCCGTCGAGCCGCTGCCCGTCGACCTGCCCGGCACCCCCACGGCCGGCTCGGTGCGCACCCTGCGCACCCGGCTCGACCGGGCCGTCACCGGGGCGCTGCTGCGCAAGGTCCCCGAGGTCTACCGGACCCAGGTCAACGACGTGCTGCTCAGCGCGCTGGCCCGGGCCCTCGCCGACTGGACCGGCACCGGGCGGGTCACCGTCGCCCTGGAGGGCCACGGCCGCGAGGACCTCTTCGACGACCTCGACCTCTCCCGCACCGTCGGCTGGTTCACCACCCAGTACCCCGTCACCCTCGCCCCGGCGGGCCCGGCCGGCGCCCCGGACTGGGCCGCCACCCTCAAGCAGGTCAAGGAGCGGCTGCGCGCGGTGCCCCACCGCGGCCTGAGCTACGAGGCCCTGGCCCGGCTCGGCGCGCCCGGCGCCCTGACCGACCGCCCGCTGCCGCAGGTCTGCTTCAACTACCACGGGCAGTGGACCGCCCCCGAGGGCGGCGACTTCGCCCCGGCCGGCGAGGCCCCGGGCCGGGACCTCGCCCCGGACCAGCCGCCCGCCCACCTGCTGGACGTCTCCGCCGTGGTCGCCGACGGCGAGCTGGAACTCACCTGGCACTACAGCGAGTCGGTGCACCGCGAGGCCACCGTGCGGGCGCTGGCCGAGGCCACCGCCGCCGCGCTGACCGCCCTCGTCGAGCACTGCGCGAGCCCCGGCGCCGGCGGCCGCACCCCCTCCGACTTCCCGCTCGCCGGGCTCGACCAGGCCGCGCTGGACCGGCTGGTCGGCGACGGCCGGGACGTCGAGGACCTGCTGCCGCTCACCCCGCTCCAGGAGGGCATGCTCTTCCACCGGCTGGTCGGCGGCCCCGACGACGTCTACCTGGACCAGGCCGACCTGCTGCTGGAGGGCGTCGCCGACCCGCGGGCCTTCGCCCTGGCCTGGCAGAGGGTCGCCGACCGGACGCCCGCGCTGCGCACCTCGGTGGTCTGGGAGGGCGTCCCCGCCCCGCTCCAGGTGGTGCGCCGGGGCGTCACGCTGCCGGTGACCCACCTCGACCTGCGGGCCGCCGACCCGGCCGAACGCGCCGAACGGCTGGACCGGCTGCGCGCGGAGGACCTCGCGCTCGGCCTGGACATCGCCACCGCCCCGCTCACCCGGCTCACCCTGGTCCGGCTGCCCGAGGCCCGGCTCCGGCTGCTGTGGACCTCCCACCACCTGATCCTGGACGGCTGGAGCCTCGCCCAGGTGCTCACCGACGTGTTCGCCGAGTACGCGGCGCTCACCGCCGGCGGCGCGCCCGCCCCGGCGGTGCGACGGCCCTTCGCCGACTACGTGCACT
>NZ_JBEXJK010000768.1:0-1650 GCF_040609095.1 Kitasatospora sp. NPDC004799 | reverse complement strand
ATCTGCGTCACACTCCGCGCCCGGTGCGTGCGGAGTCCGGCCTTCCAGGTGCGGGTCGGGGCCGGGTCGGGGCAGGTCGTCGCGGGTCCGGGTGGCGTCGCGGGGTGGGGTGGGGGTGCCGGAGGGGTGGCCGGAATCCCGCGATCCACTTCTGCCTTCTTGCTTGACGGCTCGTCATATGGCTACCGTGATTTCACTGCTTGAACGGCTGGAGATCCCCCGACCCCGGGCGTAACCCCCGGTGTGTCGGCCCGTTCGGCGAGGCCGGCCAGTGTTGCCCTGCCTGCGACATTCTCACTTCCCTGAAGCGATGCCCCCCCGATCGGTGCGGCGTTCGGCGAGCCCTCGCGTGCCGTAAAGGATTGGCGGCCTGCATCGCTCCGTCCCAAAGTCGAGGATCAGGTCTTGAACTCAGCAACCAAGCCCCGTGTACCCCTGCGCTGGACGATTCAGACCCAGCTGCCCGTCGCCTACGAGATCGTCGAAACGCCGGACCTGCTCGACCCGGCGAACCCGGAGCTGCTCAGCCTGCCCGGCGGCGGCACCAGCACGGAGACCCGTCTGGTGGTCCTGGACCACTCGGTCTCCGACCTGTACGGCGAGCGCATCCGCGCCTACTTCGACGCCAACCGCGTGCCCGTCGCGTACCTGGCCATGCCGGGTGACGAGCGGAGCAAGTCCATCGGCAACGTGCTGGACGTCGTCGCCAAGCTCAACGAGGTCGGCACCAACCGGCTGAGCAGCCCGCCGATCGTGATCGGCGGCGGCGTGCTCGCCGACGTCGTGGGGCTCGCCGCCAGCCTGTACCGGCGCGGCATCCCGTACATCCGGGTCCCCACCACCCTGCTCGGCCAGGTCGACGTCAGCGTGGCGGCGAAGACCGGCATCAACTTCGGCGGCTACCGCAACCGGCTGGGCAGCTACAGCCCGCCGCCGCGCACGCTCATCGACCGCGGGTTCCTCGCGACCGTCCCGCACCGTCAGATCCGCAACGGCATGGGCGAGATCTTCAAGATGGCCCTGATCAAGGACCTCCGGCTCTTCGAGCTCGTGGAGGAGTACGGCGCGGACCTGATCGCGGCCCGCTTCCAGGACGGGGAGGCGACCGGCCCGCTGCCGGCCGGCGTCGCGGACGAGGTCATCGGCCGCGCCATCGCCGGCATGGCGGAGGAGCTCCAGCCCAACCTCTGGGAGAAGGACCTGCGGCGCAGCGTCGACTACGGGCACTCCTTCTCGCCCCTGGTGGAGATGCGCGCCCTGCCCGAACTGCTGCACGGCGAGGCGGTGGCGATGGACTGCGTCTTCTCCGCGGTCCTGGCCGCGCAGCGCGGTCTGATCGACGGCGCCGACCTCGACCGGATCACCGCAGCCGCGGTCGGGCTCGGCCTCAGCCCCTCGCACCCGCTGTTCTGCGACGTCGACCTGCTGACCGAGGCGCTCGCCGACACCGTCCGGCACCGGGACGGCAGGCAGAACCTGCCGGTCCTGACCCGGATCGGCGCGGTGTGCTTCCTCAACGACCTCACCGTCGCCGAGATCGCGTCGGCCGCCGACCACATGGGCCGGCTCCTGGACGCGGCCCGGCCCGCGACGGCCGGGAGCCGCGGGTGACGGTCGGGGCCGGCGGCCGTCCGGCGGTGCCGCCAGGAC
>NZ_JBEXJK010000767.1:0-1663 GCF_040609095.1 Kitasatospora sp. NPDC004799 | reverse complement strand
GCGCGGCGGGGGGGGGGGGGGGGGGGGGGGGGGGGCGGCGGGGGGCCCCCCCCCCGCCCCGGCCCATCGGCGGGCCCGTGCGACGGCATCTGTTCGGTATCAATTCGCCCAGGGCGTAGGGCAGACCTGGCGAAGAGGCCGGAATCACGGGCCCGGCAGAGTACCGTCGGATAGCGAGACCGAGCGCCGTCGGCGTTGGCGGTCCACAGCACCAGGCCCCGGAACCCTGCGGGGCCCCTGGCGAAGGGGAAGCACCTCGTGGCACGCATCGGAGACGGTGGCGACCTGCTCAAGTGCTCGTTCTGCGGCAAGTCGCAGAAGCAGGTGAAGAAGCTGATCGCCGGCCCAGGCGTGTACATCTGCGACGAGTGCATCGACCTGTGCAACGAGATCATCGAGGAGGAACTCGCCGAGACCTCCGAGGTCCGCTTCGAGGAGCTTCCGAAGCCGCGCGAGATCTACGAGTTCCTGGACCAGTACGTGGTCGGCCAGGACCTCGCCAAGAAGGCGCTGTCGGTGGCCGTCTACAACCACTACAAGCGCGTCCAGGCCGGTGAGGCGGGCCGCAGCGGCGGCAACGGCCGCGAGGACGCCATCGAGCTGGCCAAGTCCAACATCCTGCTGCTGGGCCCCACCGGCTCCGGCAAGACGCTGCTGGCGCAGACCCTGGCCCGGATGCTGAACGTGCCGTTCGCGATCGCGGACGCCACCGCGCTGACCGAGGCCGGCTACGTCGGCGAGGACGTCGAGAACATCCTGCTCAAGCTGATCCAGGCGGCCGACTACGACGTCAAGAAGGCCGAGACCGGGATCATCTACATCGACGAGATCGACAAGGTCGCGCGCAAGAGCGAGAACCCGTCGATCACCCGGGACGTCTCCGGCGAGGGCGTGCAGCAGGCCCTGCTGAAGATCCTGGAGGGGACCACCGCCTCGGTGCCGCCGCAGGGCGGCCGCAAGCACCCCCACCAGGAGTTCATCCAGATCGACACCACCAACGTGCTGTTCATCGTCGGTGGCGCGTTCGCCGGCCTGGAGCGGATCATCGAGGGCCGCGCGGGTGCCAAGGGCATCGGCTTCGGCGCCAACATCCGCTCCAAGCGGGAGTCGGACGCCAGCGACCACTTCCGCCAGGTGATGCCCGAGGACCTGGTGAAGTTCGGCATGATCCCCGAGTTCATCGGCCGTCTGCCGGTGATCACCAGCGTGCACAACCTGGACCGCGAGGCGCTGCTCCAGATCCTCACCGAGCCGCGCAACGCGCTGGTCAAGCAGTACCGCAAGCTGTTCGAACTGGACGGCGTGGAGCTGGAGTTCTCCCGGGACGCGCTGGAGGCGATCGCCGACCAGGCGATCCTGCGCGGCACCGGCGCGCGCGGACTGCGGGCCATCATGGAGGAGGTGCTGATGTCCGTGATGTACGAGGTCCCCTCGCGTCAGGACGTCGCCCGCGTGGTGGTCACCGGGGACGTGGTCTCCAAGCACGCCATCCCCACCCTGGTGCCGCGCGACATGATCAAGCGCGAGCGCCGGGACAAGAGCGCCTGACCCGAGGCCTTCGCACGCGGAGGGGCCCCGCACCGGATCCGGGGGGGGGGGGCGGCCGGGGGGGGGGGGGGAGTTGGGGGCGGGAATGGGTGGGGGGGGGGCCCGGGGGTGAGAC
>NZ_JBEXJK010000766.1:0-1663 GCF_040609095.1 Kitasatospora sp. NPDC004799 | reverse complement strand
GTCGAGGGCGACGACGCGGGTCTCCCCCTCCCCGTAGACCTTGTTCAGGCCGGTGGCTCGGGCGGCCGCCCGGCCGGTGCGGACGGCGGTTGCGGTCGACGTGGTCACGGGGGGCTCCTTGTGCTCGCGGACTTGTCCCTCCATGTTCCGCGACGTGATCATGGTCTTGCGTCGCTCCGCCGGACGGTTGGCCCTACCACCGCTGGGCGTACGGGAGGGGTGAGCCCCTCCTCCTGCGGTATGACGTGAACCCTGAGGGTGGACGGATGGCCGGAACGGATATCCTTCGTGGCCGAATTCCGGACAGATCGTCAGATGGCAAGGAAACATGACAACTTCCGGGGCTGGGAACATGCGAAAGGGTGAGCCGGGAGACTAGGCTCAGGGGGGTCTCGCAGACGCCCGGATGGTGGAACGCAGACACGGGCAGCTTAAAACTGCTTGGCCGCGAGGCCGTGCCGGTTCGAGTCCGGCTCCGGGCACCGATCACCCGGCGGGGGCGCGACGGCGTCCCCGCCGGTCGTTGTTCAACGGATCCTCCTCGCGGCGTATCCCGAAATTTTTGCCAAGCCATTACCCTTGTGCTCGGGCGGTGCAGTGCCGCCACGGAGGGAATGAGCAATGAGAAGCAGCAACCCGGTCTTCTCGCGGGAGGGGTCCTTCTCCCGCGACGCCGGCTACGCGGGGTTCGGTACCACCGCGCAGGCCGGGAGCCCGTACGGTCAGAACCCCTACGGCCAGAACCCCTACGCGGGGACGCAGTACGCCCAGCCGGGCCAGCAGCCCCCGATGACGGACGAGCAGCTCTACGAGCTGTACAATGGGCCGTCGGCCGGGCCGGCCGCCACCGGGCGGATGACGCTGGACGACGTGGTCGCCCGCACCGCCATGACGCTGCTGACGCTGGTCGTCGCCGGTGCGGTGGCCTGGTTCGCGCTGCCGTTCGAGAACTTCGGCTACGCGATCGCCGCCAGCCTGGTGGCCATGGTCGTCGGCGTGGTGGTCTCGTTCAAGCGCAGCGTCAGCCCGCCGCTGATCCTGACCTACGCGGCCCTCCAGGGCTTCGCGATGGGCGCCGTCTCGCACGCCTTCAACACCATGCTGAACGGCATCGTGATCCAGGCGGTGCTGGGCACGGCGGCGGTCTTCGCGGCGATGCTGTTCGCCTACAAGAGCGGCCGGATCCGGGTCACCGCGCGGTACCAGCGGATCGGCATCGCGGTCGCGATGGGCTTCGTGCTGCTGCTGGTGGTCAACATGATCGCCTCGGCCTTCGGCGCCGACATGGGCCTGCGCTCCGGCCCGCTGGGCATCGTGGTCGGCCTGATCGGCATCGGCCTGGGCGCCTTCTTCCTGTCGCTGGACTTCGCGGCGATCGAGGAGGCCATCGCCCAGGGCGCCCCGCAGCGGGAGTCGTGGCGGGCCGCCTTCGGGCTGACCCTGTCGCTGGTCTGGATCTACATGGAGATGCTGCGCCTGATCGCGATCCTGCGCGGCGACGACTGACGGCCCCTCCCGCCGTGAACCACTGCCGTCGGGCCCCGGAGCACCCACTGGCGGACCGGTTCCGCTCGCTGCCGCAGAGCAAGCTGCTGGGCGCCGTGCCCGGGCACCCCTCGCGGGCGGCGGCCGCGCTGGAGCTGGCCCGCCGGCTGGCCGGGTC
>NZ_JBEXJK010000765.1:0-1664 GCF_040609095.1 Kitasatospora sp. NPDC004799 | reverse complement strand
CGACCCGTGGAACCGGAGGTGTAGATCACGTACGCCGGACTCTGCGGGCCGTGGCCCACACGCACCGGATTCGAAACCGCCTGCACGCTCAGGGCGTTGACCGTCTCGGCAGCGTCCAGGTCGATCCGACGGACACCGGCCGCCACCGCCTCGTCCATCGTCACACTGTCGGTCACCAGGACCGTCGGACGGCCGCCCTCCAACGTCGAGACCAGACGCTCCGCCGGGTAGTCCGGGTCCAGCGGCAGGTACGCCGCACCCGCCTTCTCGATCGCCAGCAACGACACCACCAGCTCGGTCGAACGCGGCAGGCAGACGGCGACCAGGTGCTCCGGGCCGACACCCTCGGCGACCAGCAGATGCGCCAGCCGGTTCGCCCGCTCGTTCAACTCCGCGTACGACACCACCTCACGCGCCGCACCACTACCGAACACCACCGCGTCCGCATCCAGCGTACGAGCCACCTGAGCCTCGAACAGCCCCGGCAGCGTCGCGGCCGACACCTCGCGCACGGTGTCGTTCCACCCGCGCAGCACCAACTCCCGCTGCCCGTCGTCGAGAACGGCGACCCGGTCGAGCGTGACGACGGAGTCCGCCTCCAGCCCGCCGACCAGGTTCTCCACCGCCGTACACAGCAGACCGCAGACCACGTCCGAGTCCATCGGCGCGCACGCCTGCACGGTGAACCGGAACCCGACACCGGTGTCGTCCACCGACACCGTCAACGGGTAGTTCGTCCGCTCCTGAGCCCGGAGGAGCTGGATCCCGGCGATCGTCCGCGCCGTTCCGCCGTCGGCCGCGCCCTCGGTGGCGAGGGTACGGCGGTAGTTGAGCAGCGAGGTGAACAGCGGGCTCTGCGCCGGCAGGCTGGTGGCCTGCCGCGCCAGGGTCAGCGGGGCGTGCTCATGCGTCAGCAGCTCACCCAACTGCTCCTGGGCTGCCCGCAGTCCGGCATCCAGCCGCTGGGTGGCGTCCACCCGGATCGGCAGCGTGTTGATGTACAGACCGGGGGTGCGGCTCGCCGTGTCCCCGGCGTCCATGCGACCCAGCAGGACGGTCCCGAACACGGGGTGGCTCTGGCCGGTCGTCGCCGCCGCGACGCGCGCCCACGCCAGGTGGAAGAACGCGGCGGCGCTGACACCGTTCCGACGCGCCTGCTCGCGCACGCGCTCCGCCAGCTCGGCCGACAGCTCGACGACCGTCTCACCGGTACCGCTGCCGTCACCATGGGTGTCCAGCACGCCGTACGGCGCCGTCGGCTCCTCCACCTCACCGAGCACCCGCTCGAAGTAGGCGCGGTGCTGCTCCGGGGTGACCGCGAGGCGCGCGTGCGCCACGAAGTCGCGGTACGGCGCCGGCTCCGGCAACCGCTCGACGTCCTGCTCCAGGTGCGCCCGCACCTCGTCCAGCAGGATCTCCAGCGCCTGGTGGTCACGGATCAGGTGGTGGCTCCGCAGAGCCACCAACCACCGGTCACCAGCAATATCCTGAGCGACCGTCAGATCGAGAAGAGGCGCCCGGCGGATGTTCATCGCGGACGGACAGGCCGCCAGCAGCAGGGAGACCGCGTCGGCACCGGCCGCAAGCGCGATCTCGGCGACGGCCAGCGGAGCCTGCCGCAGCACCACCTGCAGCGGCTGGGACAGCCCCTCCCAGAGCACCGC
>NZ_JBEXJK010000764.1:0-1667 GCF_040609095.1 Kitasatospora sp. NPDC004799 | reverse complement strand
CTCGGCGCTCTACCACCACGTGGCCGGCCGGGCCGAGATCGTCGCCCTGATGCGCGCCGAGCTGGTGCGCACGATCGGCGAGCAGTCGGTGTGGGGACGCTCTCCGCGCCGGAGGCGTACCGCGACGCGCTGGTGTCCTGGGCGGAGGTGCTCCGGGACCTGGCGAAGGCGGCCGAGGGCCGGCTGACCGTGGACGTCGGCGGCGGCTTCCCGCCCCGGAACGCCCCCGGCCCCGGCTGGGAGGCGTACGCGGCCGCCGTCGCGGCCGGGTGCCGCGAGGCGGGGCTGCGCCCGGAGGAGCTGCACCTGCTGATCGAGCCGGGGCGCTCCCTGGTGGAGGAACACGGCGCGCTGGTCTGCCGGGTGGCGGTCCGCAAGCCCCGCGACGGGCGCCAGCTGCTGGTCCTGGACGGGGGGACGAACCTGGCCCGGACGGTGAAGAGCCGGGCGCACCCGATCGAGTTCCCGGCCGCGCCGGGCGACCTCGGCGGACGGTACCGGCTGCTCGGCGCCAACTGCTACGAGGGCGACGTGTTCGCGGACGAGGTCCCCGGGCCGGCCGGCGCGGCGCCGGGGGACCTGGTGGTGATCGGCGGCGCCGGCGGCTACGACCAGCCGTTCGCCCACCTGTGGGTGCGCCCCCGGCCGCCCGTCCACGCGCTGGACGGCGGGCGCTGGACGGTCGTGCGGGAGCGGGGCGAGACCGTCCGGTAGCGCGGGGCGACGCCGTCCGGTAGCGCGGTGAGACCGTCCGGGAGCGCGGCGACGCCGCGTGGGGCGCGCGTTCGAGCGCCCGTGCGGCCCACCCGCCCCTCCTCGGCCCCGAGCGCGTCCGCGCACGACCGAGCGCCCCCGAGCGCCCGTCACCGGAGCCGCGCACGCCCTTGAGGGCGAGTAGTCGGATGACTACTGTCGGTCCGCCGACCAGCCCTGGCTCTCGACCAGTTGAGGACGTGATCGTTCGCATGGCTGACGACATCGGGACCACCGACGGCGCGGACTGGCCGGGCCTGGACGAGGCGTTCACCCGCCGGGTCGCGGCGATCGGCCGGACGGCCGAGGGCCGGGCGCTGGCCGCCACGCAGACCGTAGGGGACCCGGCCGTCCACAAAGCCCGGCCACTCGGACTCCCGCTGCGACTGCGCCCGGGCCTGCGCGAGGAGTTGGCGGCCTTCGTCGCCGCCTACCACCGCATGATCGAAACCATCGTGGCGGCCTGGGCGTACGACCCCCGGCTGCGCCGGGTGCTCACCCTCCCGGAGCCGCTGCGCGCCCAGGCGGACGCCGCCCGGGACACCCGGGTGCACCTGCTGCGGCTCGACCTCCTCCCCCAACCCGACGGCAGGCTGGGCGTGTTGGAGACCAACGCGAACGGCCCGGGCGGGCTCGCCGTGGTCGGCCGGGCCCGGGCCGCCTGGCGGCCGCTGCTCACCCGGCACGGCATCGACCTGCCCCGCCCGCTGCCCGCCGACGAACCCGCCTGGACCGGCCGCTGGCTGCTCGACCTCGCCGAGCGGCACACCGACCGGCGGCCGGACACCGTGACGCTGCTGTACCCGCACCGCGCCGACCGCAACGCCGTCCAGTCCTACGAGGACGGCCTGCGCGCGCTCGGCCGGTCCTCGGCGTCCCCGGGCCCGGTCGGATAGTCGTAGTCGGCCTGGCCG
>NZ_JBEXJK010000763.1:0-1667 GCF_040609095.1 Kitasatospora sp. NPDC004799 | reverse complement strand
GGTTCAGGTCGGTCGGCGCGGACGTCAGCCGTCCGCCCCGGCGTCAGTCGTCCAGCTCCGCGAGGAAGTCCAGCGCCGCCGCCCAGGCCCGCCGGCCGCCGGCCAGCCCGACCCGCAGCCCGGCGGGGGCGGGCCCGGCGTGGCGCAGCACGTTGGTCAGGCCCTCCTGCACGATCCGGTACGCCTCACGGGAGACCGCCTCGGGCAGGCCGGCCAGCCCGGGCGCCAGTTCGGCGTCCACCGCCACCCCGGCCCGGCCCAGCTGGCGCAGCAGGTCGTCCAGCCCGGCGAGGGTGGGCCCGGCCGGTCCGCTCGCCTCCGGGTCCTCCTCGCGCAACAGCCCGAGCACGGCGTCGAGTTCGGCGACGGCCGCCCGGGCGGTCTCCTCGATCGCCGCGAGCGCCTCGGCGGCGAAGTCCGGGTTGCTGCGCAGCACCCGGGCGGCGGCCGAGGCCTGGATGCCGACCGCGCTCAGCGCGTGCCCGACCGAGTCGTGCAGCTCGCGGGCCAGCCGGTTGCGCTGGGCGAGCACGGTGGCCCGGCGCTCGGCGGCGGCCAGCCGCTCCTCCGGGGTCGGGCCGAGCAGGGCGGGAGCCCAGCGGGCGAGCAGCGCGCCGCAGACGGCGTTGGTGGAGACGATCAGCAGCAGCACGCCGAGGCCGAGGGCGGGGCCGGTGACCAGCCAACCGGGGAAGTGCCGCTCCCAGGTCCGGACGAACTCCTCGGTCCCCGAGAAGCCGAGGACCAGCACCACCGCGAAGGGGGTGCCGGCCAGCGTCATCCCGGCGACCACCCCGCCGAACAGGACGTGCAGCACGTACCAGAGCGCGGTGCGCCACCGGGCCGCCCAGGAGCGGGCCGGTCCGGTGGCCAGTTCCTCCGGCCGGGCCACCGAGCACAGCGCCCGCGCGGCCGCGCC
The DNA here is from genome assembly GCF_040609095.1 of Kitasatospora sp. NPDC004799. Classification (NCBI taxonomy): domain Bacteria; kingdom Bacillati; phylum Actinomycetota; class Actinomycetes; order Kitasatosporales; family Streptomycetaceae; genus Kitasatospora; species Kitasatospora sp. NPDC004799. The sequence goes on along the minus strand of NZ_JBEXJK010000763.1, from coordinate 748 downwards.
CTCCAGCCCCCGGACCATCGGCACCAGCGCGGTGACGGCGGCCATCGGCAACGAGGTGAGCAGCGACAGCAGGTACAGCAGCAGCTGGCGGGCGGGCGACTGGTTCGGGTTGAGCGCCCCGAACAGCACCACGGACAGCATCCAGTACGGCATCAGCAGCGCGCCGCCCAGCACCAGGTGCACCCAGCGCAGCCGGGCCCGCCGCCCGACCGCCGCCCCCGCCGTACGCCGCAAGCGGCCGCCCACCCCCGTGATCACCCGCGCGACTCTACGGCAGTGGCGCGCCGGCGGGCGCCCCGTTCGGTGAGCGCCATCGCCCCGACCACCAGGACCAGCACCGCCGCCACCACCTGGGCGGTCTGCACCAGGGGCATCAGCCCGGGCACGGCCTTCCGCAGCTCGGTCACCCGGGTCGTCGTCGCCCCGAAGGCCACCAGCTGCCAGCCGCCCCAGCCGAACAGCGAGCCGGCCGCCGTCCAGGCCGCCAGCAGCGGTACGAGCAGCCGGCGCCCGGGACGGATCCGGAAGACGAGGACCAGCAGCGCCGCCGCCGCGGCCACCGCCATCACCGCGCCCACGCCGTCCATCACCGCCACGCCCCGGCTCCGGTCCTCCACCATCAGCTGCGGCAGCCCGGCGGTGCCGCCGAGCGCCCAGTAGGCCCGGGCCGCCGCGACGCCCGCGGCGAGCAGCGCGGCGACGCAGGCGAGGGCGCGCTGCACGGTCAGCGTGGGGGAGTCGGGCAGGT
>NZ_JBEXJK010000762.1:0-1670 GCF_040609095.1 Kitasatospora sp. NPDC004799 | reverse complement strand
GGTCGGTCCGGCGGGTGCTGCTGCACCTGATCGCCGAGACCGCGCAGCACGCCGGGCACGCGGACATCATCCTGGAGTGGACGGCGCTCGCGGCGTCGCGGTTCGCGGAGGCCTTGGCCGCGTTCGCGGTCTTCGCGGAGGCCGCGGCCCTGGCGGCGTCGGCCGCGGCGGCGTCGGCGGCGGCCTGGGCCTTGGCGACCTGGTCGGCGGCGGTGTTGGCCGAGGCCTGGGCCTGGGCCGCGTAGCCGTTGGCCTCGGCGGAGGCGTTGCGGGCGATGGCGGCGGCGGCCTGGGCCGTGGCCGCGTTCTGCTGGGCGGTCGCGGCGGCGGCGGTCGCCTGGGCGATCAGACCCTTGACGTCGGCGACGTGCAGCGCGGTGAGCTGGTCGCGCTGGAGGGCGGTGTACTGGCCCTGGGCCACGAAGGCGCGCAGGTCCTCCACCGGGCCTTCGAGGGCGATCGTCGCCGCGGCCTTGAGCTCGGGCTCGGTGGCCGGGGCGTCCTCCAGCCGGGTGGCGGTCAGGCGGTCGTCGGCGGCCTGCGCGTCCGACAGCCCCTTGCCGAGGAAGTCCCGCAGGACGGCGGGGGTGTTGACCCGCAGCGCCTCGTCGGCGGCGGCCTTGACGGCCGGGCCGGCCTTGTCGGTGATGCGGGTGATCGTCAGCCGGTTCTCCGGCGCGGCCGCCTCGTACTGACCACTGGCCAGGAACGCGGCGATCTGCGCCGCGTTGCCCTGCAGCGCGGCATAGGCCGCGGTGCGGACCGCCTCGCTGTCGGAGTTCTTGTGGATCGCGGCGACGCTGTCGCGGGCGTCGCGCTCCTCGGCCTCCCGTCGCCCGGTCTTCACGTAGGCGAACACGGCGGCGTCGTCACCGGCCAGGGCGTCCACGGCCGCCGAGTTCCCCCACGAGCCGGAGATCTTGCGGGAGATCAGGGCGAGCTTGCGGCCGTCGGTGGCGACCTGCGCCGGGGTGGCACCGGGCTGGTTGGCCAGGGCGGCCAGGCGGTCGGCCTCGGCCTTCGCCTTCTGGACGTCCTGGGCCGCCTGGTCGGTCTGCACCTGCTTCTCCGCCAGGTCGGCCTTGGCCTTGCGGGCCTTCTCCACCGCGATCGCGGTGCGGTTGGTCAGGTCCTCGGCCTCGGTGCGACGCGCCAGGTCCTGCAGGGCGTTGGCCTTGTCGACCGCGGCCTGCGCGTCCGCGGCGAAGCCGGAGGCGGCGTTCGCGTGGTTGGTCGACTCCTGCGCGGCGTTCGCGCTCTGGCCGGCGTGGTCGGCGGCGTCCCGGGCGGCCAGCGCCGCCGCGGCGGCGTGCTCACCCGCGGACTTCAGGAACGCCGCGGCCGCCTGCGACTGCGTCGCGGCCTCCCCGGCCAACTGCTGCGCGGCTGCGGCGGCACGGCCGGCCTCGGCGGCCGAGCGGCGCGTCGCCGCCGCGGCCTGCTTGGCCTTCGCCGACTGCCCGCCCGCGCTGGCCGCGTAGGAACCGGCCTGCTCGGCCGAACCCGCCGCGGCATCGGCGTTGCCCTTCGCGCTCAGCGCGGCGCCCGCCGCTTCCTGGCTGTCGGACAGGGCCTTGTCCGCGTGGCCGAGCGTGTCCTTGGCCGCGTCGACCAGCTTCGCGGCCGCGTCGGCGGCGTCCGCCGCCACCCGCGCCTCGTGCGCCTTGGTC
>NZ_JBEXJK010000761.1:0-1674 GCF_040609095.1 Kitasatospora sp. NPDC004799 | reverse complement strand
GGTGAGGGCGAGGAAGGCGTCGTCGTCCACCACCGCGCCGTCGCGCCGCACGTCGTCCCCGCCCCCTCCGGAGAACCGCCGCATGACTCCCGACACCCCCTGGCTGATCGCCGGACTGGGCAACCCGGGCCCGTGGTTCCGGCTCACCCGGCACAATGCGGGCTTCCTGGCCGTGGACCGGCTGGCCGAACGGCACGGCGCCCGCTTCCGGCGGCGCGGGATCGCCACCCGGGTGGCCGAGATCGGCGTCGACGGCCACCGGGTGCTGCTGGCCGAGCCGCTGTGGTCCATCAACCTGTCCGGACGCCCGGTGGCCGCGCTGCTGCGCCGCCACGGCGTCCCGGTCGAGCGGCTGGTGGTGGTGCAGGACGACCTGGACTTCGCGTTCGGCTCCGCCCGGCTCAAGCGCGGCGGCGGCCCGGGCGGCCACAACGGCGCCCGCTCGGTCGGCGAGGCGCTCGGCACCCGGGACTTCGTCCGGCTGCGGTTCGGCATCGGCCGCCCACCGAAGGGCCGGAGCGTCGGGGACTTCGTGCTGGAGAAGTTCTCGGATGCCGAACTTGCCGCCCTGTCAGGCGAGTTGGATCGCTGTGCGGACGCCCTGGAGACCCTGGTGCGGCACGGCCTCAACCGCGCCCAGGACGCCCTGAACGCCCGCACGGCCCCCGTAGGGACACCCGTACGGACGCCCGTACGGACGCCTGAGCAAGTGTTGGGCCGCTGAGGCGACCACCCTTCGCGCCCGCCCGTTCCCGCACCGGCAGCAGCGGCTCGATCACCGCCACCACACCACGGCACGCAGCCGACCACGCACCCGGGCCTAGCTCAGGGCCGGGCGGGCCGGACGGGCCGGGTGAACAGCGCGGCCGCGGCCGCGACGGCGGCGAGGACGAGGAGCACCGTCCGCCCACCGGACTCGGCGCCCGCCAGGTGGACGCCGAGGACGGACAGCGCCATGCCGAGGGCCGTGCCGAGGCTGCGAGCCGTGTTCACCATGCCGCCGCCGACCGCCGAGCACTGCGCCGGTACCGCCCGCATCACCAGCGCGTTGTTGGCGGGCAGCAGCAGTCCCAGCCCGTAGCCGGCGATCAGCAGCGGGAGCGCCGCCGCGCCGGAGGCGGGCAGCAGGGCGAACAGCAGCAGTCCGGCGGCCGCGAGCAGCGCGCCCGAGCGGCACCTGGTCACGTCCGACCAGCCCCGGGGCACCAGCCCGCCGCCGACCGTCGCGGCGAACGCGAACGCGGCGGGCAGCAAGGTGATGATCAGGCCCGCGCGGGCCGTCGACACCCCCGCGCCGGTGAGCAGCACCGGGCCCAGCACCAGGGGGCAGAACAGCAGCAGGTAGCCGATCAGCGCCACCACCAGGCCGGAGCGCACGCCCGGGGTGTTGATCAGCCCGGGGGCCAGGATCGGCCGGGCGGCCCTGCGCTCCTGGCGCACCAGCGCCAGGGCCAGCGCGGCGGAGGCGAGCAGCAGGGCGGCGGCCGCCCAGCCGGGCAGGGGCAGTCCGGAGGCGGTGGACAGGGCGAGCAGCAGCGCGGTGGTCGCGCCGGTGAGCAGCAGCATGCCGGGCAGGTCGAAGCGGGCGTCCGCGCGGGCCACGGTCCGGCGGCCCGGGGCGCGATGGTCCGGGCGGACAACCTGGACCGCCTCACCGCCGAAGGCTGGGACGCC
>NZ_JBEXJK010000760.1:0-1675 GCF_040609095.1 Kitasatospora sp. NPDC004799 | reverse complement strand
GAGCTGCTGCTCACCACCGGTATCAAGCTGGGCCGTACAGCGGCGCAGTTGCAGGCGTACGTGCACCGGCTGGCCGACGCGGGGGTGGTCGGGCTCGGGTTGGGGAAATTGGGGGGCGCTGCTCGTACGGTCCGTAGCGGCGATGTCTGTGGGGGTGTGTGGGGTGTGCAGGAAGTCGGCCCCGCCGACTTCCTGCGCAGGGCGGGTCAGGGGCTGGGGGTGAGGTGGTGGGTGAGGAAGTGGCGGACGGTGGTGTGGAGGAGGGGGAGGGCGGTGGTCGGGGGGAGAGGGCCGACGAGGGTGTCGCGGTGGGCGGGGGTCAGCAGGCCGGCGGACTGGAGCTGGGGGACCATCGCGGCGTAGTCGGTGAACGCCCAGTGGTTGACGGCGGGCACGCGGACGCGGCGCACCGGCCCCGGGGAGCGGGCGGCCAGGGCGGACCAGGAGCGGTCGAGTTCCTCCCGGTGGGGGAAGAGCTCGCTGCCGAGCAGGAGCAGCGGGCGGTCCGTGCCCTGCGCCGTGATCCGCAGCGGCTCGGGGTCGGCGCCCGGGGCGGTGGGCGGGTGGTCGAGGTAGCCCTCCAGGTTGACGGCGGCGCGCACCCGGCGGTCCTCGTGGAACACCTCGGTGGCCGCGCTCGCCCCCAGCGAGTGCCCGTACACCGCGAGGCGGCCGAGGTCGAGGGCGGCGGCGAGGCCCGGCGGCAGCGGCAGGTCGGCGGCGTGGTGGAGGCGGTCGAGGACGAAGTGCAGGTCGGCGACCCGGGTTTCGAGCAGGGTGCGCCACAGCGGCGGCTCGTCGCGCGGGTCGCCACGCAGGACGGTGGCGCGGACGGGATCGTCGCGAAACGCGGTGGTGCCCGGGAACTCCACCGCGAACGCGTCCCCCGGGTGGTCGACCAGGACCACCACCGCGCCGTGCGAGGCCAACTCCTCGGCCAGGCACGTCCCCAGACCGCGCGGGTCGCCGCCGCCCGGGCTGTGCACCAGCACCGGCCACCGCCCGGGACGCCCCCGCCGCACCGGCGCGTCGGGGCGGGAGTGGGTGAGCGTGGCGCGCCAGTCCACGCCCGCGGAGGGCAGCCCCAGCGGCGTGTTCGGGACGACCAGTCCGAAGCAGTCCGCGGCCCCGGGCGGCAGCTGCGGCGCGCGGGCGGCGGAGGAAGGGGCGGCCGGGTAGAGGAACGTCAACATCAGCTCCCGCACCGGCAGTTCGGGTGACAGCGGGTCGGGCCGCGAGGGGTCGGCCAGGTACACGCTGCGGCAGCCCACCGGGTACGGGCCCCTCGGCGCGGGCAGGGTCAGGACGGCGTCGCCCGGGGCCGCGGCGGCCGCGGGGCCCGGCAGCAGGAGGGCGGCGGGGGCCGCCAGCGCGGCCCGGGTGAAGGCGCGCCGGTCCAGGGTGAAGGAGGCGAGGGAGGCGAGGGAGGCGAGGCGGCTGAAGTCGCTGGTCATGGGGCCAGGTTCGGCCGTACGGCCCGGGGCGGGCGATCGTTTAGGTTGAGGGCTCAAGGATGGACGGCCGACGGGAGGGGGCACCGTGCTGCGGATCCACGTCACGCCCGAGGACCTGGCCCGCGTCACCCTGGCCCCGCGCCCGGCGCCGCTGCAGGAGCTCAACACCGCGCTGGCCACGATGTGCCGCGCCGACGCCGACCCGCTGCACGACCCCTGGC
>NZ_JBEXJK010000759.1:0-1690 GCF_040609095.1 Kitasatospora sp. NPDC004799 | reverse complement strand
CCGCTATCTAAAAACACAACCCCCTCTACCCCCCCCCCACCCCCAGCCCCCACCCCCGCGTCTCCGCCTGCCGGGGTGCTCTGCGCACCGCTCCCGCCCGTCCGCGAGTCATCGCGGCCGCGGCCTCCCCGGCGGCACCGTTCCCCGTCCCCAGGGGATCGGTGCCCGTCTTCGACCGGCTCGGGGCCGGTGTCCTGCTTCCCCCTGTTCAGCGGGCGATCAGATCGGCGACGGCCTGGGCCTGGTTCGCCATCTGCTCCCACCCGCCGAAGAGCAGCACCAGGAGCACGGCGCACGGCAGGGCCATGGCCAGCGCCACGGCGGGGTGCCGCGTGGGCTGCTCGGTGGACCGGGACTGGACGAAGGCCGGCCGACGGCGGCGGGGGGCTCCCGTGAGCTGCGGTGGCATGTCCTTGCTCCTGATCCGGTCGAGTTTGGCGCGGTGGACGGCTTACCTCGGGGGACGAGCTCCCCGTCCACCGCTGGACACAACGCTATGGCCCGAGCTCCCCTCCGGACGTCATGCCGTCGTACTGTTCGTCGGACGTCCGGGAGGATGACGATCCGACTCGCGACCTACTACCGCAGGGGGACGGAAGTCTCATCCGACCCCCGAGGGAACCCTGAGGGGCAACCCCGAGACGCCCCTTGACGGCCCGGTGACCTGCAGGTCAGCGCAAGATCGGACAATCGCACGGTGGCTTCAGGTGTTGCGTATCAGCACACCGCAGCGGGCAGTCCGTAAGCTGTGCCAGACAGGAACTGACGATGGCCCAACCGACGGGGCCTCACCCACAGGCTGACGGGGAACGAGACATGGCGATGATGCGGCTGAGGCGTGAGGACCCCCGCATCGTCGGGCCGTACCGCCTGCACCGGCGACTTGGCGCCGGCGGCATGGGAGTGGTGTACCTCGGCTCCGACCGCCGCGGGCAGCGCGTCGCCCTCAAGCTGATCCGGGCCGAGCTCGCCGAGGACCAGGAGTTCCGCACCCGCTTCGCCCGTGAGATCGCCGCCGCCTCCCGGATCCGGGGCGGCTGCACCGCGCGCGTGGTCGGCTCCGACATCGAGGCCGACCGGCCCTGGCTGGCCACCGCGTACGTGCCGGGGCCCTCGCTCTACAAGCGGGTCGGCGACGAGGGACCGCTGAACTGGCCCGAGGCGGCCCGGATCGGGGCCGCGCTGGCCGACGGGCTGGTCAAGGTGCACGAGGCGGGGGTGGTCCACCGGGACCTCAAGCCCTCCAACATCCTGCTCTCGCCCCGGGGCCCGCGGATCATCGACTTCGGCATCGCGTGGTCGCGCGGCGCCAGCACGCTCACCCACGTCGGCACCGCGGTCGGCTCCCCCGGCTTCCTCGCGCCGGAGCAGGTGCGCGGGGCCGCCGTCACGCCCGCCACCGACGTCTTCGCGTTCGGGGCCACGCTCGCGTACGCGCTCACCGGGGACACCCCGTTCGGGTCCGGGGCGTCCTCCGAGGTGATGCTCTACCGGGTCGTCCACGAGGAGCCCGACCTCTCGGCCGTACCGCCGCAGCTGGCGCCGCTGATCCGGGCCTGCCTGGCCAAGGAGCCCGCCGAGCGGCCCGGGGCCGCCGCGCTGCACGAGCGGCTCAGCGAGCTGGCGGCGCGCGGTACGGCGGCGGGGGCCTCCGGCGGCGCCCGCGGCGGGCGCCCCGGGCGGAACGCCC
>NZ_JBEXJK010000758.1:0-1704 GCF_040609095.1 Kitasatospora sp. NPDC004799 | reverse complement strand
ACGGCGGCCGCCTCGGCCACGCCCGCGCAGCGCCGCAGCGCCTCGGCGACCTCGGCCGGGTCGGTCTCGTCCCGGTGGCGGGGCTTCGCCCACTCCTCGGCCCGGCCGAGGCACTCCAACGCGCCGTCGGCGGTCCAGCGGGCCAGCCCCCCCGTGCGGTACAGCCGCTCCCCCGGGCCGCCGTACGGGTCGGCGACGAAGCGCCCGGCGTCCTCGCCCGGCTGCGGCGGGAGGCCGCCGGCCAGGTACAACTCGCCGGGGACGCCGTCGGGTTGGGGGCGCAGCGCGCCGTCGAGGACGTGGGCGCGGGTCCAGCCGGGCCGGGTGACGGCCGCGGGCAGCGCGGGCCGCGCGGGTCTGGCCGCCAGCAGCGCGCGCTGCTCCTCGGCGGGGATCAGCGGCAGTTCGGCGAGGGTGCGCCGCGGCCCGTCCGCCATCCCGGCCAGCAGCCGGTGCAGCCGGTCCGCCAGGGCGGCCACCGTCCGGCGGTCGAACAGGTCGGTGTTGTACTCCACCGTCAGGGTGCAGCCGCCGGCCTCCTCCGGGGTGAACTCCAGCACCAGGTCGAACCGGGCGGCCGGGCGGGGCAGCGGGTGGTCCGTGAAGCGCAGGCCGGCGGCGGGCGCCGGGGCGGCGGGGGCCTGCTGGACGACCACGACCTGGACCAGCGGGGTCCGGCTGGGGTCGCGGGGCGGGGCGAGTTCCTCGACCACCCGGTCGAAGGGCGCCCCGGCGTGGGCGAAGGCGTCCAGCAGGGTGGTGCGCATGCCCTCCACGAAGCCGTCGACGGTGGCCCGCTCGTCCACGTCGCCGCGCAGCACCACGGTGTTGACGAAGAAGCCGGCGACCTCCTCCAGCTCCCGCCGCTCCCGCCCGTTGACGACGGTGCCGAGGGCCACGTCCCGCTGGCCGCTGTGGCGGGCGAGCAGCAGCGCGGACGCCCCGGCGTACAGGGTGAAGGCGGTGGTGCCGCGGCCCGCGGCGAGGTGGCGCAGCCGCTCGACCAGCTCGGCCGGGAGGTGGTGGCGGTGCGCCGCGCCGCGGGTGGTGCGCTCGGCGGGCCGGGGGCGGTCGGTGGGCAGCCGCAGGGTCGGCAGGTCCGCCAGGACGCGCTTCCAGTAGGCGAGGTCCGCCGCGTGGTCGGTGCGGCGGTGCTGCTCCCAGTGCGCGAAGTCGGGGTACTGCAGGGCGGGGGCGGGCAGTTCGTCCGGCTCGCCGGTGGCCTCCGCCCGGTAGAGCGCGGCCAGGTCGCGGGTGAGGACGCCCACCGACCAGCCGTCGGTGACGATGTGGTGCTGCGCCAGCAGCAGCAGGTGCTCCTCGGCGGCCAGCCGCACCAGCAGCACCCGGGTGAGCGGGCCCCGGGCCAGGTCGTAGGGCCGCTGGAGTTCCTCGGTCAGCAGGCGCTCGACCGCCTCGGCGTGCTCCTCGGCGGGCAGGGCGCCGAGGTCCTCGGTGCGCAGCGGCAGTTCGGCCCCGTCGGTGACGTGCTGGACGAGCTGCCCGTCGACGGCGGTGACGGTGGTGCGCAGCGCGTCGTGCCGGGCGGCGAGGCGCCGCAGGGCCCGGCCGAGGGCGTCCCGGTCGAGGGCGCCGTGCAGCCGCAGGGCGGCGCCAGGCTCTTCGCGGCCGTCCCGACGTACACCACCCGCTCCGGGTCCAGCGCCTGCATCGCGCCGAGCGGCTGCCGGTCGTAGCGGAACT
>NZ_JBEXJK010000757.1:0-1705 GCF_040609095.1 Kitasatospora sp. NPDC004799 | reverse complement strand
CTCCTCCGGGGACTTGGCGTTGCCGTGCAGCAGGATCCGCTGCGCCGGGAAGCCCCCGCGACCCCGCCGGGCAGCACGCCCACCACCGCGACGACCTCCAGCACCGGGCCGATGTGGGCCGGCGGCAGCCCGGGCAGGCCGTACGCGCCCAGCAGCCCGGCCGTGGTGTACGGCCACCCCCCGGTCAGGACCTCGCCCTGGGTGTACCACCAGTACAGCACGCAGGCGAGCGCCGCCGAGGCGGCGGCCAGGCCCGCGAGCATGACCGGGCGCAGCGAGCGCCCGCGCCAGGAGGCGATCCACCACTCGGCGTTCTGGGCGGTCCAGGTCATCGCCAGCACCAGCGCGGCGACGAGGATCAGCAGGGCCTCCGGGTGGGCCGGCCACCAGTTGTTCCAGGCCGCCCTGGGGCCGAGCAGTTCGCCCGCGACGAGGCCGGCGCCGAGCCACAGGCCGACCGGCCAGCCCGGCGGGGTCGGGCGCCCGGTGAGGACGGCGTACACCACGGCGCGCCACAGGGCGACGCCGCCGATGCCGACGACGAGCGCCGCGATGAGCACCGCCTTGGCGGGGAGCGCCTGGTAGGGCAGGCTGCCGAGTTGCCAGACCAGGATGTCGGCCGCGAGCCCGGTGAGGAAGAGCGGCAGCGCGTCCAGCGCGAACAGCGCCTTCGGGTCGGTCAGCGAGGTCCGGCGCAGCTCCCAGGACGCGTGGGTGCGCCAGAGTTCGACGAACGCGGCGAGGGCCCGCGGCCGTGCGCGGCCGGAGCGCGGCGGCGCGGGGACGTTCCACGGCTCCCGGCTCGCGCCCCAGCGGGCCGCCATGAGGTCGGCGTAGATCTCGCGGTTGCGCAGGATGCCGGCCCGGGTGAGGTGGACGGACACCACGATCAGCAGGCCGAGCACCAGCTGGTGGGTGTTGAACGGGGCGAACTGCCCCCGGGCGTCCGCGGTTCCGGTGAAGAGGAGGTTCTTCACGCCCACCGCGGCCCACGGGAGCAGGACCAGGAGGAGGAAGACGCGCCACAGGGCGACGGTGGCGTAGGTGATGCCGACGTCCTTGTTCCGCACGTGCGCGAGCTCGTGCAGGACGACGGCCCGGAACCGCTCCCGGTCCGTACCGCTCGTGGCGACCAGCCCGCCGTACAGGCAGACCGTGGGGTTGCGCCAACGGCCGAACACCACGGCGCCGACCGCCGGCGCGGCCGGGTCGACGACGAAGCGGGGGGCGCGGGCGAGTCCGGCGGTGGCCACCAACTCGTCGAGCTGCTGCCGCAGTCGTCCGACGGCCTCCAGCTCGTCCAGGGCGATGACCCGGGAGCGGCGGCTCCGCCACACCGGCAGCAGCCCGTACACCGCGAGGGCCGCGACGACCAGCAGTACGCCCACGGCGACGGACACCGCGTCGAAGTCCTGGACGTACTGCGCCGTGCAGGCCTTGAGCGCGGACCGGTTCCGGGTGAAGCGGACGAAGCCGGCGTCCACGGCTGCGCCGGGGTCGAGGCCCGCGGCCAGCCAGCAGGCCGCCTCCCGGTCGGCCTTCTGCGAGGAGGCGAGGAGCTGCCAGACGGTCCTCGGGACCATGGCGGCGCCGGCCGCCGCCAGCAGGAGCAGCAGCACGCAGCACGCCCCGCCGGTGACCCGGTGCAGCTGGACCACCTCCGACCAGGTCGGCACGTCCGGGTCGCGCAGCACGCAGCGCGGGC
>NZ_JBEXJK010000756.1:0-1705 GCF_040609095.1 Kitasatospora sp. NPDC004799 | reverse complement strand
CCCGGTCCGTCCGCGCGGACCGGGTCGGCGGTGAGGGGAGCTGGACCGTCCAGCCCACCGGCACGAGGAGAAGCACCACCGGTGTTCACCACCCGCCACACGACCTCCCAGCACATCGGCAGCCGCACCCACCAGGCCGACGCCACCGCCCACTACGACAACGCCGTGACCGGTCACCGAGCGTGGGTCCTGCTCGACGGCATCGGCGACCGCGACCACACCGCCGCCTGGACGCCCACCGCCGCCCGCGCGCTCGCCATGACGGCCGCCTACGTCGGCGACCCCGGCGCCGCGATCCGGCAGATCCGACCGGTCCTCCACGCTCAGCGCGCCACCCTGAACCACCCGCGCGACTGGCCGGCCGACGCCGCCGCGATCGCCGCCGTCCTCACCTCCACCGGAACCCTGCACATCGGCTGGGCCGGAGACTGCCGCGCCTACCTCGCCGAGCACGGCCGGGCCAACCTGCTCACCACCGACCACAACGAGGCCACCGAACAGCGCCGCGAGGGACACCAGCCCGAACCCGACGACCACGACTACCTGACCTCATCGCTATGCCTCTCCAACGGCCGCGTCGACGCCGTCACCGTGGACTTCGGCCCCCGCCCCGGCATGCGGCGCCTGGTGCTCGCCTCGGACGGCGCCTACCTGCCGCACGAGCAGGCCGGCACCCTGCCCCCGCCGAGCCCGGACGGCACCCCCCGGCACCGCGACGGGCGCGCCGCCCCGGCCCCGCTTCTCACCGGCGCCCCCGCCACCGTCGCCCGGCGGATCACCGACCTCGCCGTGAACGCCGACCCCACCAGGGCCGACAACGCCACCGTCCTGCTCGTCGACCTGCACCCCGCCGACTGACCCACCGCAAGCACACTGCCTGACCGGCCGTGCCGCCCGGACCACCGCCGCGGCCAGCGACGGGGCCCGGACGGCGCGGGGGACGGGCAGACCCCGCTCCCGACACCACCGATGCCCTGGGAGGCACCCGTGTCCGTGGGAGAGACCCCGATCACCGTCGTCGGCAACCTCACCGACGACCCCGAACTGCGCTTCACCCCGCAGGGCGTGGCGATGGCCCGCTTCACCGTCGCCTCCACCCCGCGCACCTACGACAAGGCCACCGGGCAGTGGAAGGACGGCACCGCGCTGTTCCTGCGCGCCACCGCTTGGCGCGAGATGGCGACCAACGCCGCCGAGTCCCTGACCAAGGGCATGCGCGTGGTCGTCACCGGCCGCCTGGTGCAGCACAACTGGCAGACCGAGCAGGGCGAGAACCGCTCCATGCTCGGCCTCGACGTCGACGAAGTCGGCCCCAGCCTGCGCTTCGCCACCGCCAACGTCACCAAGGCCCAGCGCAACAACAACGCCCCGGCCGCGCGCCCGGCCGACCAGTGGTCCACCGCCGCCCCGGCCGCGTCCGGCGGCGAGTGGGGCGGCGCCCCGGCCGGCGGTTCGACCGAGCCGCCGTTCTAGCCGGACCGCACCCCCGAGCAGCACAAAGGGCCCCGCAGCAGACGGCCATCCCGGCAAGGTCGTCCGGCTGCTGCGGGGCCCTGTCCAGTCCCCTCGCAGAGACCAGAGGACTCCAGCATGCCCCACGTCACCAACGACACGCTGACCTACATCGACTTCTTCTGCGGCGCCGGCGGCTCCAGCACCGGCGCCGCCGCCGTCCCCGGCGTGGTCCCCGTCCTCGCGGCGAACC
>NZ_JBEXJK010000755.1:0-1713 GCF_040609095.1 Kitasatospora sp. NPDC004799 | reverse complement strand
GCTCTGCCTGCGCGAGGACGTCGGCCGGCACAACGCCGTGGACAAGGTAGATCGGAAGAGCCTCGGTCGCCTTGGACGTGTCACTGCCGGCCTGCTGGGTCTCGAGCGCGGCCCGCGCGGCATCGGCCTTGGCCAGCTCCGAGTTCTTGACCGCCTGGTCCTTGGCCTCGATGGCCGCGGTCGTCTCCTGGGCCGCCTGCGCGCTCGCGTCCTTCGCCTGCTGGGCAAGCTGCGCGATGCTCGCGCGCTCCATGTCACGGCTCTGCGCGATGTACTGGCCGGTCGCCAGGAACTCGCGCACGTCCTCGATCGACCCGTTCAGCGCGATGCGCGCCGCCGCCTGGACGTTGGGTCCACCGGAGCTGAGGATCTGGACCAGCTTGACCCGGTCGTCGGCGTCCTTGGCCGTGAACTGGGTCTCGGTCAGGAACCTCTGCAGGTCGTCGCTGGTGTTGCCGCGCAGCGCGGCGTCGCCTGCTGCCTGCAGACTGCTGCCGGCTCCCATCGCGGGGTCGGTGATCCGGGTGATCCACAGTCGTCGGTCCGCGTCGAGGGCTGCCTGCCAGCCGCCCTCCAGGAAGGCGCGCAGCTCGTCAGCGGTGCCCTCGATGGCCTTGTCGGCGGCCTCCCGGACCTTCGGCCCGCCCACGCTGGAGATCTGCGTGGCCGTGAGCAGGTCGTCCGCGTGCTGGGCCCCGGCGAGGTCGTTGTCGACGAACTGCTTCACGTCTTGGTCGGACCCGGCCAGCGCGGCCTCGGCCAGCGCGTGGACGCGCGGGCCGCCGCTGAGCCACGCATGCAGCACGCGTGCGCGGCCGCTCAGCTGGACCCGGCTGCCGGTCGGCTCGGCGCCGACGGCGCTCGGGATGCCCGACCCCACCAGGCCGGCCGTCAGCGCGAGGGGCAGCAGGCCCAGGGAGAGCCTGCCCAGCAATGGCGGTCTCCCCCTCCCTCGCCGTCCTGAACGGGATATCGAAGGGCGCATGGAAAACCTCCAGTGTCGACGTCGGCCGAATCCCGGCCGCGGCGGAGCCCAACGATAAATGACGCGGGAACAGAATCCTTACGAGGGTGGTAAATCGAGCGCCCGCAGCCGCGGCCCCGCAGTAAAAAGAGACCCAGTCGGCTCATATTTCGGCAAATGTGTCGCACCGTCAGCTTGTGATCGAATGCCCTCTAAATCATGACAAGTCGCCTGCCTGACCTGCCGAAATGGGGGTTGGCGAGGCCCGGTTCGATCTGGTTCGATGGGGCGGCTTCCGCTCGTGGTCGAAGGGGTGGTCGGGCGGCTTCTTCGGAGCTTGTTCCCAGCATTCATGACGCTTCATCACGTCATGCCGGTTCGCCTGCCATCCGGGGCCTTCGTCCCATTCCGCGGATCTGTCGATCAGGGCAACACCGAACGAACGAAGAGGACCAGGAATGTCAAAGCGTCTGTCCCGTTGGATCGTTGGCGGAGCCGTTGCCGCGGCCGCCACGCTCGGTGCCACCGCGCTCGCGTCGGCCGACGGTTCCCCGGCGGACAACTCGGCCGCGCCGCCGGCCGTCGAGGACTTCGTCCACCCCGGCCCGGCCCCGTACCCGAACGTGAAGCTGCTGCGCGGCGACGGCCACATCATGCTGTCCGACTGCGCCGTCGACGACCAGATCAGCGTGCTCAGCTTCGACCTGCCCAACAGCAGCGGCAACAAGATCTGCTTCCGCGCCACCAGC
>NZ_JBEXJK010000754.1:0-1725 GCF_040609095.1 Kitasatospora sp. NPDC004799 | reverse complement strand
CGAGGAGCTCGACACCTCCGCCCTCGACGCCGACTACTGGTACCGCAACCTCCGCGAACCCGTGCTCTTCGACCAGGCCACCCGGCTGCTGCTCGCCTCGGGCAGCGACCCCGTCTTCGTCGAGATCAGCCCGCACCCGGTGCTCACGCCCGCGCTGGAGGAGCACGAGGCGGGTGTGGTGACCGGGACCCTGCGCCGCGACCACGGCACCCCGGCCGAGTTCCTGGCCGCCGCGGCGCGGCTGTTCGTCGCCGGTGTGCCGGTGCGCTGGCCGTTCCCGGAAGGGGAGCCGGTGGCGCTGCCCACCTACCCCTTCCAGCGGACGCGGTTCTGGCTCGCCGGAGGCGCGGGAGACGTGTCCGCCGCCGGGCTCGACTCGGTGGACCACCCGCTGCTCGGCGCCGCCGTCGAGGTGGGCGAGCAGCGGGTCCTGACGGGCCGGATCTCCCTGGCCACCCACCCCTGGCTCGCGGACCACTCCGTCCTGGGGCGGGTGCTGCTGCCCGCGACGGCGTTCGTGGAGCTCGTCGTGCACGCGGCCGGGGCGGCCGTGGAGGAACTGGTCCTGGAGGCGCCGCTGGTGCTGCCCGCGGACGGCGCGGTGGACGTGCAGGTCGTCGTGGGGGCGCCGGACGGGACCGGCCGCCGCACGGTCGACGTCCGCTCCCGTGCGGACGGCTGGGTGCGGCACGCCACCGGCACGGTGAGCGGGGAACCCGTGGTCGGGCAGGAGCTGACGCAGTGGCCGCCGGCCGGCGCGGAACCGGTCACCGGGCTCTACGACACGCTCGCCGCGGCGGGCTACGAGTACGGGCCGGCCTTCCAGGCCGTGCAGGCGGTGTGGCGCCGCGGCGACGAGGTGTTCGCCGAGGTCGCCGTGCCGGACGCGGCCCGGTACTCCGTTCATCCGGCCCTGCTGGACGCCGCCCTGCAACCGCTGGCGCTGCTGTCCGGCACGGAGGGCGACGTGCGGCTGCCGTTCTCGCTGGGCGGGATCGCGGTCCACCGCACCGGCGTGACCTCCGCGCGGGTGCGGCTGACGGTGGTGCGCCCCGGCACGTACGCCGTCCACCTGGCGGACCGGTCCGGCGAGCCCGTGGCGACCGTCGAGGCGCTGACCACCCGGCCGATGGCCGAACGCGGCCCGCTGTACGCCCTCGAGTGGATTCCGCTGACCCCCGGGGAGGGCTCGCTCGGCGGCGCCGTCGTCTCGCCCGGCTCGGTCGCCGAGGCGCTGACGGCCGTCCAGGACTTCCTGGCCGGGCCCGGCGAACGGCTCGTGGTGCGCACCCGGGGCGCGGTCGCCGTCGTTCCCGGGGACGCTGTGCGCGACCCGGAGGCCTCGGCCGTCTGGGGCCTGGTCCGGTCCGCGCAGTCCGAGCACCCCGGCCGGTTCGTGCTCGTGGACGCCGACGGGCTGCCCGACGAGCTGCCCGACGGCCTGTCGGTCGGCGACGAGGACCAGCTGGCGGTGCGCCGGGGGGCCGTCTACGTGCCCCGGCTCGTGCGCTCCGCACCGGAGGCGTTCGACGGACGGCTGACGCAGGCGGCCACGGGCAGCCTGGACGACCTCGCCTTCCTGCCGTACGAGCAGGCCCCGCTCGGGCCCCTGGAGGTGCGCGTCGCCGTGCGGGCGGCCGGCCTGAACTTCCGGGACGTGCTGATCGCCCTCGGCGTCTACCCGGACCCGGCGCTGCTCGGCAGCGAGGGCGCGGGCGTCGTCAC
>NZ_JBEXJK010000753.1:0-1727 GCF_040609095.1 Kitasatospora sp. NPDC004799 | reverse complement strand
GTGGCGCCGGCCTCGCGCTTCCTGAAGAAGCAGGTGAAGGCGCCGCAGCGCCGACCCCGCCCGAGGGCCTACGGGGCCCCGGTACCCGGCGGGCCCGGTGGCCCGTCAGCCCAGCAGCCAGCGCTGGGCCGGGTCGGCGGTGTCGCAGTCGGTCATCCCGATGGTCCGGCCGGCACCGTTGGAGGTGAGGCACTGCCCGACGGCCGCGCTGTGGATCAGGTACCAGCCGCCGTCGTTGTCCGTCAGCAGCCACTTCTGGTTGGCCGGCATCCAGTCGCCGTTCGGCTGGTTGAGGCCGTCCAGCCCGCCGGGGGTGTCCCAGAGGCGGACCGTGCCCGAACCGGTGTCGAGGTCGATCACCTTGTCCTGCCCGTGCGAGATCGCCGTGGTGCCGTCGCAGTACGTCCAGAACGTCCAGGCCTGCGCGGGCGACTGGTTGGCCGTCCAGACGATGATCGGCTGACCGTTGGCCTCGACGCCGTGGAACAGGTCGAGCGCGCCGGCCCCGGAGCCGTTGTTCACGGCCGCCATGCCCTTCACGGTCGGCGAGAAGTCGCAGGCCCCGGCCTGCGCCGCCTGCGCGGCGGGCGCCCCCGCCACGACCGCCCCCGCGACGGCCGCGACGGCCCCGAGCGAGGCGAGGAGCCTGCGGGCACGGGTGATGGTTCTCATGGGTTTCTCCTTCTGGTGTGGTGGACGGACCCGGGTGCGGTGGACGGCCCGGGTCAGCCGCGCGGGACCGCGAGCGCGGCCCACTGCTTGGGGCCGGGGATGCCGTCGGCGTCCGCGCCCGAGTCGCCGAGCTTGTGCTGCCAGTTGCGGAAGGACTCGCGGTCCGCGTCGGACCACTCGGGGCCGGGGCCCTCGGCGTAGGCGGAGCAGCCCTCGGCGACGAGGCGCTCGCCCATCCGGGTGATGACGTCGCTGTTCCGGCCGTCGTGGAAGAAGTCGGCACCGGGGAAGGGCTCGTAGCCGTCGCCGCCGTCGGCCGCCGGGTCGGCACCGGCGGGGCGACACCGGTCGGCCGGTCCGCCGCGGACGCCTCCTGCCCGAAGTAGAGCGCCCCGGGCCGGTCCTTCCACTCCGGGTCGGCGAGGACCACGCCCTCGGCGAAGTCCGGGATGCCGTAGCCGTAGACCCAGTCCGAGCGGCGGTCACGGGTCTTGAGGTAGACGCCGTCGCCCTCGGAGCTGCCGCCGTCGTTGGTGTTGCCCTCGACGGTGGTGATGGTGGAGCTGGTGTAGGCGATGCAGATGCCGGTGTGGCTGCCGCCGCCCGGGCCGAAGAAGACCTGGCCGCCGATCACCGGGTACTCGGTGAAGCGGTCGCGCTCCTTGAACCAGGCGACGCCCTCCGCGCAGGAGGCGGACACCGGGAAGAGCCCGCCGTTGCCGGACTGCTCGGCGCACCAGGCGACGAAGGTGGCGCACCAGGCCTCCCCCTGGGACCACTCCAGGCCGGCGACGGCGGGGGAGAACTTCTGGACGTTGTTCCAGTGCCCGCCGCTGCGGCCCTCGTGGTAGCCGACCTGGTCGCGGGCGACGCGGATCAGGTCCGCCGCGTTCGAGGACATGGGTGTGGACTCCTTGTTGCTGGGATGGGTGCCGGTCGGGGTCTCAGAAAGTGTTGGGTAATTGATCAACTGCACGCTGTGATGCGTTGGCGGTGATCTTCGCGGACTTGGAGTCCGCGAAGATCACCGCCATGTGTGTCTGTGCGTGCAAGCC
>NZ_JBEXJK010000752.1:0-1735 GCF_040609095.1 Kitasatospora sp. NPDC004799 | reverse complement strand
TGGTGGGTACCCCAACGGTCGTCGCCGGGAGGGTTCGCTCCGAAGGTGGCGGCGTGGCCGGCCCGGAGGCCGTGGCCGCCGCCGACCCCGCCACCCCGCCGGAACCGCCGGCCGGGCTGCCCGACGGCGTGGTCGACGCGTTTCCCGCCACCCGGCTGCAACGCGGCATGTTCCTGCACGCGGTGCGCGACGGCGCGCACCTGTACCACGACGTCCTCAGCTACACCGTGGACCGCCGCCTGGAGGAGGGCCCGCTGGCCGGCGCCCTCCGCGAGGCCGTCGCTGCCCACCCGGCGCTGCGCAGCGCCTTCGCGGTCGACCGGCCGGACGGGCCGGTACAGCTCGTCCACTCCGACGCGCGGATCGACTGCGCCTTCGTCGACCTGACCGACCTCCCGGAGGACGCCCGACGGGCCCGCCTGGATTCGTGGGCCGCGGAGCAGCGCCGGGTGCCCTTCGACTGGAGCGTGCCGGGCCTGCTCAGGGTCTTCGTGCACCGGACGGGCGAACAGCAGAGCGTGCTCTCGCTGTCCGTGCACCACACCGTGCTCGACGGCTGGAGCGCGGCCACCCTCGTCACCGAACTCCTCCTGGCGCACGACCGGTTGGCGCGGGGCCTGCCGACGGTCGCGCGGCCCGCGGACACCGCCATGCGCCGCTACGCCGAGCTGGAGCGGACCACCGAGCGCGACAGCGGGCACCGCTCGTTCTGGCGCGACTACCTCGACGGCGTGCGGCCCACGCCGCTGCCGGACGCCTCCCCGGACGGCTCCGCGACGCTGCCGCTGGTCGAGGTCCGCACCCCGCTGCCCGCCGGAGCGGCCGAGCGCTTCGCCGCGCTCGCCAGGACCTGCGGGGTGCCGATGAAGTCCGCCTACCTGGCCGTCCACCTCGCCGCGCTCTCCTTCATGGCGGGCGAGACCGAGGTGACGACCGGCCTGGTGACCAGTGGCCGCCTGGAGGAGGCCGGCGGGGACACGGCGCTCGGACTCTTCCTCAACACCGTACCGCTGCGGGCGGAGGTGGCCGACCTGAACTGGCCCGAGCTGCTCGCCTCGGTGTTCGACAACGAGGCCGGCCTGTACGCCCACCGCCGCTTCCCGCTGGAGCGCATCCAGGCGGAGACCGGTACCGCGCGCCTGTGCCCCACCGCGTTCAACTACACCGACTTCCACGTCTACGACGGACTGGTGCGCGCCGGCATCGCGCTGAGCGACGTCCGCTACCACGAGGAGACCGACTTCCCCCTGCTGGTCGCGGTGCACGAGGACCCCTTCGGAGGGCCCGCCACCCTCGTGGTCGGCCACCACACGGACCGGCCCGAGGACGGGCTGGCCGCCCGGTACGCGGAGTTCTTCGCGCAACTGCTCCGCCACGCCGCCACGGATCCGCACCAGCCGGCCGTCCGCGCCCTCGGGCAGTGGGCCCGGGAGCGGGGAGCCACCGCCGGACTCGCACCCGGCGCCGCCCCGACCGCGCCCGGATCGCTCCTCCCGGTCCTCGCCGAGCGCCTCGGCGGGGACCAGGACGCGCCGCTCCTCACCGACGGTCGCACCGAGTGGACCCGCGGGCGGATCGCCGCGCGGGTGGGTGAGCTCCGCACGCGGCTGGCCGGCCGGGGCGTCGGCCCCGGGGACCGTGTGGCCGACGACGACCCGTCAACCGTCATCACCGCGAGCGAGGAGCACGAGATCCGGCGCTGGCACCCTGCCGTCGCCACCGGCATTCCCGCCCC
>NZ_JBEXJK010000751.1:0-1761 GCF_040609095.1 Kitasatospora sp. NPDC004799 | reverse complement strand
GAGCGGGCCCCGGCGGACCCGGGCGAGCTGCTGGACCGCGGGCGCTTCGCGACCGCCTGGCAGGTGGAACAGCACCTGCTCGACCGGATCGTGCCGAGCGCTGGCGGCTGCTCCTCGGCCGCCCCGGCACCGGCGGCCTGACCGGTCGGGGCGCCCGGATCGCCACCGCCCTGGACGAGTTGTACGGCAGCGGCCGGGGCGAGGGCTCCGGCCCGGGCCTGGACAGCCGGGGCGGCAAGGGCGGCCGCGAGGCCCCGTACCCCGGCGTCCGGGAGTGGGCCGAGGAACTGGAGTCGCTGTTCGGCCCCGGGGTGCGCGAGGAGGTGCTCGCCGCCGCCGTCGCGCAGGGCCGTACCGATGTCCTGGAGGCGGTCGACCCGTCCGCCGTCCGCCCGTCCGTCGACCTGTTGCGCACCGTGCTGGACCACGCGGGCGGTCTGCCCGAGGCCCGGGTGGCCCGGCTGCGCCCGCTGGTGCGGCGCCTGGTGGACGAGCTGAGCCGGGAGCTGGCCACCAGGCTGCGCCCGGCGCTGACCGGGATCGCCGTGCCGCGCCCGTCCCGTCGGCCGGGCGGCGGGCTGGACCTGGACCGGACCATCCGGGCCAACCTCGCCACCGCCCGTCCCGCCCCGGACGGCGGCACCCTGATCGTGCCCGAGCGCCCGGTCTTCCGGACCAGGGCGCGGCAGGCCAACGACTGGCGGCTGATCCTGGTGGTGGACGTCTCCGGGTCGATGGAGGCCTCCACGGTGTGGGCCGCGCTGACGGCCTCGATCCTGGCCGGGGTGCCCTCGCTGACGACCCACTTCGTGGCCTTCTCCACCGAGGTCCTGGACCTCACGGAGCGGGTGGACGATCCACTGGGCCTGCTGCTGGAGGTGAGGGTCGGCGGCGGCACCAGCATCGCGCGCGGGCTGCGGTACGCGCGGGAGCTGGTGACGGTGCCGTCCCGCACGCTGATCGCGGTGGTCAGCGACTTCGAGGAGGGCGGGCCGGTCGGCGGGCTGCTGGCCCAGACCCGGGCGCTGGTGGACTCCGGGGTGCACCTGCTCGGCTGCGCGGCGCTGGACGACACCGGGACGGCCCGCTACTCGAAGGCGGTCGCGGGCCAACTGGTCGCGGCCGGAATGCCCGTGGCGGCGTTGAGCCCGCTGGAACTGGCCCGCTGGGTGGGGGAGAAGGTGCGATGAGCGTGACGGCGCGGACGAACGACTGGCCGGCGGTGCGGCCCGAGGTGGTCGCCGAGGTGGTGGCCGGGCTGAGCGCCCGGTTGCAGAAGCGGCTGGACGGCGCGGCGGCGAAGCTGGCGGAGCGGCCGGTGGCCCGGGAGGGCGACGACTGGCGGGTGGAGGTGGACGAGGAGACGGTGCTCGTGCTGCACGCCCCCGGCGGGGTGGTCGCCGGGGAGTCCGACGTCCGCTGCGGCTGCCTGCTGGCCCCGGCCTGCGTGCACCGGGCCGCCGCCGTCACCCTCTGCCCGCTCGCCGAGGCGGCGGAAGAGGCGGCGGCCGAACCGGCGGCCGAACCGGCGCCCGAGTCCGCGAACGGCGGCACCGGGACGGCCGCCGCGGAAGGCCGAGCGGGAGCCCGGCAAGCCGCCGACGAGTCGGCCGACCAGCCGGCCCCCGCCCCCCTCACCGCCGCCGGACTCGCCGCCGTCCGCCACCTCCACGGGGCGTTCGGCCAACGGCTCATCCGGCTGTACCTGATGCTGCCCGACCGGACCCCGGGGGCCTTCCTCCGGGAGGTCTCGCACAGCCC
>NZ_JBEXJK010000750.1:0-1764 GCF_040609095.1 Kitasatospora sp. NPDC004799 | reverse complement strand
GGCAGCGCCAGCGCCACCGTGTCCGCGAACTCCCGGACCGCACTGGTCCGGCTGACCACCCAGCCGCTCCCGCCGTGACCAGCAGCGCCCCCAGCGGCACCACGTCGCCGATCCGGTCGTACCAGGTCAGCGCCCCGGGCGCGGTGAGCGGCAGCCGGACGGTGAGCGCGCCGGTGCCGTCCGTGCCGAGCCGGGCGAGCTCCCGGCCCTGGGCGTCGAAGGCGGCCGAGACCCCGGTCAGCGAGGCCTGCACGGCCGGCCGGCCGGTCTCGGCGGCCCGGATCGCCGCCAGCGAGACGTGCTGCTCGGGCGCCCAGGTGCGCTGGAAGGTCGAGGTCGAGGACTGGTAGACCAGCACCCGGGCGCCGTCCCGGGCGGCGGTGCGGGCCAGGTCGGGGAAGGCCGACTCGAAGCAGATCAGCGCCCCGACGGGCAGCGGCGCGCCCGCCCGGCCGGTGGCGGGCAGGAGGTGGAAGGAGGTGCCGGGCGCCCGGTTCTCGCCCGCGGCCCGGCTGACCCCGGCGATCCAGCCGAGCACCGGCCGCAGCGGGATGTACTCCCCGAACGGCACCAGCCGGATCTTGCGGTAGCGGTCCACCACACCGGCGGGCGAGACCAGCACCGCGTCCTTGGAGATCCGCCCGTCCGCCTTGCGCGCGTCCTCCCCGGCGACGACCTCGGCGCCGGTGGTGGCGGCGAGTCGGCGCAGGGCGTCCAGCGCGGCGGGGTCGCGGTCCAGGTCGGCGGTGGTGCTGCTCTCGCCCCAGACGACCAGGTCCACCGGCTGCCCGACCAGCGCGGCCGTGATCCGCGCGCTCGCCTCGAACCGGGCCCGCGGGTCCTCCACGACGCCGGGCTGGACCAGCGCCACGGTCACCGCCCCGTCCCCGGCGGGCGCCGCGCGCAGCGCGAACAGCAGCGGGCCCGAGGCCAGCACCAGCGCGACGGACCCGGCGGCGACGGCCCGCGGCCGTCCGTGCACCGCGGTCAGCGCGATCAGCACCCCGGTGTTCACCGCCGCCACCGCCGCGCTGACCAGCCAGATCCCGCCGGCCGAGGCCAGCCCGAGGATCGCCGGGTGCTGCCACTGGGTGGCGCCGAGCAGCGCCCACGGCCCGCCGAGCGCGGGCCAGGACCGCGCGTACTCGGTGGTCACCCAGACCGCCGGCACGACCAGCAGGGCGAGCAGGGCCCGACGGGTGGTCAGCCGGGGGCGCAGCAGCCGGTGCACGGTGTACCCGACGCCGGCCTGGAGTGCCCCGAACAGCACCGCGAGCACCGGCAGTCCGGGCCCGACGGACGGGGTCAGCCAGTACATCGCGGTCAGGATGAACCCCGCGCCGAACCACCAGCCGCGCACCGCCGCCTCCCGGCCCGACGGCGCCCGCTGCATCAGCAGCAGTCCGGGGACGAGCGCGACCCAGGCCAGCCAGGCCTGCCCGGGCGCGGGGAACGCGAGCACCGGTACCGCTCCGGCCACCAGCGCACCGGTCCGCGCGCGGTACCGGTGCGGCGCGTGCGGCTCCCGGTGCGCGGCGGCAGGCGCGCTCAGGGCAGGGCTGGCGGGAGCGATGCGGCGCGGCATGACCCGTATTGTCCGCCGGAAGGGCGTACACCACCAGTACGTTGATCGGCTGAACGGGTGACGGGGACGCCACGTCCGGAACCAGTGGCCCCGGTCGAACGGGTGATCCGGCGGCGCGGCGCGGCCCGGCCTGCGGCGAACCGGGGCAGGCCGGTGGCAGCGTCCGCGCGGGCCGGGGC
>NZ_JBEXJK010000749.1:0-1765 GCF_040609095.1 Kitasatospora sp. NPDC004799 | reverse complement strand
GGCAGTCGCCGTGGCCGGGCTGCCCGGCCGGCGTCGCGGCCAGCGAGGCCCGGTTCACCCGGAGCATCTCCTCCCGGTCGTCCGGGTCGCCGGTGAGGGTGCTCCAGGTCCGCAGGCCCTGGGCCAGGTTGTGCAGCGCCGGCAGCCGGGCTCCGTGGCCCGCCGGGACCACGGCCGACACCTCGCGCCACAGCTCCAGTGCCTCCTCCAACGCCTCGGCGTCCCCGGTGAGTTCATGGACGGAGTGCAGCACCTCGGCGAGACCGAGCAGCAGGACGGCGAGGTCCGTGGGGTCGGCCGGCAGGCCGTCCAGCGCCTGCCGGTAGGCGCTCTCGGCCCGGGTCAGGTCCTGCTCGCGGCCGGCGGCCCGGTACCGCTCGGACAGCGCCGCGCCGAGACCGGCCAGCGCTTCCCCCACGGCGGGCGACTGCTGCGGCAGGCCGGCCGCGCGGGCGAACATCGCCACCGCGCCGTCCAGATCCGCCGGCCGGTGGTCGAGGTCGAACCTGGTCCGGTACCCGATGGCGAGCAGCCGGACGTCCTGGGCCGCGGGCGGCTCGGCCGCCGCGCGTTCGACCCCGAGCTCGATCAGGGCGTCCAGGTCCCGCCGGTCGCCGAGCAGTTGCCAGCGTGCCAGGAGCGCCACCAGGAGGTTGCCCGCCCGGACGGACCGGCCCGGGTCGCCCGGCGGCGCCGTGCGCAGGTACGTCCGGGCGGTCCGGATCGCCTGGTCCAGCGCCGCCCGGTCGCCCGTTCTGAGGTGGTGCAGCAGGGGTTCAGCGGCCGGATCCGCTCCGCCCCCCGTCACCGAAAGCCGAACGTGCAAGACGATCACCCCCGGGCGCTCCGTCGCGCCGATCGGCCGGCCTGCTCCAACGCCCCGCCCCGGCGGGTGGAACCAGCCCCTTATCCTAGCTAACGCACCGTCAGAAGGCAGTCGTTACACTGACCCACGACCCGCAACGACGCCGCAAAGGGGGCCCTGTGGTCGAGACGACGAGCCACGAGCCGGACGGTCCGACGGCCGGGCACGCGCGGTTGGGGGACTTCTGCCGGTGGCTGACCGCCGCACCCGGCACGCTCGACCTCGGCCCGGCGGGGCACCGCCTGGTGGAACACCTCACCGCCGAGCTGAGGGCCGGCCGGCCGCCGGCGGAACTTGACGACGCGTTCGACGAGTTGGAGGAGCTGCTGCTGATGGCCGGACACAGCGCCGGGCTCGGCTCCTTCCGTACGACCCCCGTCCCCGGCCCCGCCTACCGCGCCCTGCCGGTCTCCGGCCCGGGCCACCCGCCGCTGCACGTCCTGGCCTGCCCGCACGGCCACTGCGGCCGGGTGGAGGTGCCGGACGCCGCGCACACGTCGCGGTGCCACGTGTTCGCACAGCCGCTGCGGGCGATCGGACTCCGGTGACCAGCGCCTTCCTCAGCGCACTGGGCGGCCGGATCGCCGAACGCTGGATCGCGCTGCTCGCCCTCCCCGGCCTGCTCTACCTCGCCGCCCTGACCACCGCCGGCGTCCTCGGCCAGCGCCACTGGGGCGACATCGGCCGGCTCCGCTCACGACTCGACGACCTGGCCTCCGCGCCCGGCTCGCACAGCGCCGCCGTGATCGCCGTCGTCGCCCTGGCCGTTCTGGTCGGCGCGGCCGCGACGGGGGCGGCCGCCCAGGCGCTGGGCACCGGGGTGGAACAGCTCTGGTGCGCCGAGGCGCGCGGCCCGCTGCTGCGCCGCCTCGCCGACCGGCGGCTGCGCCGCTGGCGCAC
>NZ_JBEXJK010000748.1:0-1767 GCF_040609095.1 Kitasatospora sp. NPDC004799 | reverse complement strand
GAACCGGCCCGGTACATCAACAAGCTCACGGTGTCGCGCTCGTACGCCGGGCAGGATCTGGGCGGGCGGCTGCTGAACTGGGCGGGCGAGCGGGCGGCCGGCCGGGGAGGTGGGCGAGAGCAGCGCGTCGTAGTCGTCGACGACGACGACCAGCCGGGGCGGGGGAGCGGCCGGTCCGGTCGGGCGGGGGGCCTCCGCGCTGCGCGGCGGGATGATCCGGGGCGTGGTGGCCGCTCCGCCGCCGACGGCGGCGGGCACCGGGACCTTGGCACGCGCCGCGTCCGCCTCCCGCCCGTTCAGGCCTTGCCCGTCCAGGCCGCCCTGCCCGTCCAGGCCCTGCGCGTCCAGGATCCGCGCGGCGTGCCAGGAGGCGAAGTCCAGCCCGTCGAACAGCCGCTCCCGCAGGGTGAGTTCGTCCTCCAGCGCCTCGGCCGCGAGCAGCGCGCCGCGCGGGTCGGCGGCGGCGTTCACCCGGCCGGTGACGTGCGGCAGTTCGGTGCAGCCGTCCAGGCCGTCCTGACCGTCCGCGACGGCCCGGCCCTCGATGATCGTGACGGCCAGCCGCTCGGGCCGCTCGGAGACGGCGAGCGAGGCGACCAGGGTGCGCAGCAGCTCGGTCTTGCCGGAGCCCCGGGCGCCGCCGATCAGCAGGTGCGGGCCGCCCGGGTCGGGGGAGGGGAGGGTGAGCTCGGGGTCGGCCAGGTCGAGCGTGCAGAGCTCGTCCCGGGTGGTGCCGAGCAGGGCGGTGGCGGCGCCGATGCCGCCGGCGTGCGCCTCCCAGCGGGCGGACAGCTTGGCCGGGGTGACGGTGTCGAGCTGGAGCAGGTCGAGCAGCCGCAGCACGTCGGGCAGCGGGCCGCGGGCGGCCGGGACGGCCTCGCGCAGCGGGGCGAGGACCCGGGCCAGCCGCTCGGCCCAGGCGTCCGAGACGGCGTCCAGCGAGACCTCGTGCAGGGCCTCCCGGCCGCGGGCGACCGGGCGGTCCAGCGAGAGCTGGGTGCCGACCTCGCCGGTGATCACGGCGGTGGCGCCGAGGCCCCGGGGGAGCAGCTCGGGCTGTTCGGCGAGGCAGATCGGGAAGATGCCGACCGCCGGGCCCTGGCGCAGCAGCAGGTCGAGCGCCTGCCGGGCGGCCTCGGTGGCCGGTCGGCCGTCCACCACGACCACGGTGGCGGGGTGGCCGCCGAGGCCGCTGGGGCCGCTGAGCCGGGCGGTGAGCTCGGTCAGCCGGGCGGTGGCCTGGTCGTCGTCGAGGCCGATCAGCAGCCGGCAGTCCTGGCCGTCGACCGGCCGCAGGTGGGGCAGCCACAGGGCCCAGGCCCAGGTGTCGGCGCGGTCCTCGGCGGCCCGGGCCGGGTCGGCGTCGACCACGACGAGGCTCAGCCCGGTCGGCGGGTGCAGCGCGGCGAGCTGGGCGACGACGGCGCGGGTGAGCGCGTCCAGGCGCTCGCGCGGGCCGCTGAGGCCGAGGCTGCCGGCGGTCTGGAGG
Organism: Kitasatospora sp. NPDC004799; assembly: GCF_040609095.1. Classification (NCBI taxonomy): domain Bacteria; kingdom Bacillati; phylum Actinomycetota; class Actinomycetes; order Kitasatosporales; family Streptomycetaceae; genus Kitasatospora; species Kitasatospora sp. NPDC004799. Next base: position 278 of record NZ_JBEXJK010000748.1, on the reverse strand, counting down.
TCGAGGGTGACCGGGACGGCGGGCAGCATGGTGCCGGGCGTGGTGCCGGGGCCGCCGGGGCGGTCGGCGGTGCCGAGGCGCAGGGTGAGCGCGTCGGGGTGGCCGGGGCCGCGCTCCCAGAGCCGGGGGCCGGGGCCGACGGCGTTGAGCAGCAGGGTGGCCAGGTCGGGCCAGCGCTCGCGCTGGGCGGCGACTCCGAGGCGTTCTTGGTGAAGATCACCTCGTTGCGGCTCGGCGCGTTGACGAACGCCGCGACCTTGTCCCGGGCGCCCTCGTAC
>NZ_JBEXJK010000747.1:0-1770 GCF_040609095.1 Kitasatospora sp. NPDC004799 | reverse complement strand
AGTGGCTCCCTCCTCCGCCTTGCGATGCACGCACCCCAACGCCGCCCCGCCCGCCCTCCGGGCGGACGACGGGAGTTTGAAGACGGACCCTAGGGCCGGTCGTCGGCCGGGCCTTGGGCGCGCCCGACCTTGCCGGTGAGCAGCCCCTGGAAGAGGTTCAGTCGGTGGATGTTGGCGGCGCCCTCGAGGAACTCCGTCGCCCGGGCGTCGCGCGCCAGCTTGTCCAGCAGCGGGTGCGCCAGCCGGGCGCCGGGCCCGAAGAAGCCGCAGGCCGCCAGCGTCACCTCCTCGGCGAGCCGGGCGGCGCGCAGCTTGGCGGCCGAGGCGAGGTGCCCGTCGGCCGGCCGGGCGTCGACCGCCGCGGCGGCCTGCAGCACCAGCCGGCGGACGGCGTCGATCCGGCGGCCGAGCGCGTCCAGCCGCTCCCGCTCGGCGGTGCGCAGCGGGCCGCGGTGCGCGGCCACGTAGTCGTGGGCCGCGGCGGCGATGCCCACCGCGATCGCGGCGACACCGGGGCGCAGCAGGTTGAAGGTCTGGACGAAGGCCCAGACCCCGCGCCGGCTGGCCGGCAGGTGGCGGCCGAGGAACCGCTCCTCCGGGACGGCCACCGCGTCCAGCCGGATCGCGCCGATCCGGGCGCCGCGCAGCCCCAGCATGTCCAGCGGCTCGGCGTGGAAGCCGGGGGTGTCGGTGTCGACCAGGACGGCGGTGATGCCCAGCGGCCCGGGCCGGGTGCGGGCGAAGACCACCGCGAGCCGGGCCCGCGAGGCGTTGCCCACGTAGCGCTTCTCGCCGGTGAGCAGCGCCCCGCCCGGGGCCGGGGTCAGCGCGGTGGTCAGGGCCGTCGCGTCCGAGCCGCGGTCCGGCTCGGTCAGCGCGAAGCAGGTCCACAGCGGCTCGCGCAGCATCCGGTCGTAGAACCACCGCTTCTGCCGCTCGTCGGCGCACAGGCCGACCGCGACGCCGGCCAGGAACGGCCCCGGCGAGGCGACCATCGCGCCGACGTCGGCGCGGGCCAGCTCCTCCATGACGACCGCGCGCTCCAGCGCCGAGTCGCCGCAGTAGCTCTGCCCGTCGATCCGCTCCGGCTCGTTCCCGTACGCCGCCGGGATGCCCATGGTCGCCAGGTAGCGGACGGCCGGGAGGTCGAGGTGGTGCCGGACGGCCTCCGGGTCGCGGTCGATCTCCAGCGCGAGCGGGCGCAGGTCGGCGCCCCACGCGCGGACCCGGTGGCGCAGGGCGGCCAGGTGCCCGTCCGGCCCGGTCACCGCGGCTCCTCCCCGGTCACGAAGACCTCCGCCACCAGCTCCGACAGGTAGGGCGGCATCCCGGGGCCGTCCCGCAGGTAGCCGCTGGCGCCCAGCAGCTTGACCTGCTCCCGGTCGGCCGCGGTGATCCGGGCGTGCACGTCCGCCAGCACCGCGGCGGACAGGTCGCCGGGGCCGGCCCCGGCGAGCACCGCCCGGACCTCCAGGTGGTCGGCCACCGCCTCGGCGACGGTGCCCTTCACCAGCTGCTGCTGCAGCAGGTACGAGTCGCCGCTGCGGCGCCGGCCCAGGTAGCCCAGGCAGGTCGAGCGCAGCGACTCCGACAGGCCGAGCCGCACCCAGGCGAGGCCCAGCACGAAGGCGGAGCCGGCGTCCCGCTCGGCCGCGCTGCGCCCGGCCGGCGGCGGGGCGCCCGGCTAGGTAGCCGGCCCGCTCGTAGTCGATGGTGACCACCGGGAAGCGGTCGGGGGCGTCGGTCTCCCAGGCGCACAGCGCGACCGGG
>NZ_JBEXJK010000746.1:0-1772 GCF_040609095.1 Kitasatospora sp. NPDC004799 | reverse complement strand
GCCTCGGCCTGCCCGACGGCGACGGCGCCCCGGGTGGCGTACCAGAGCGGCGCGTCCACCCCGGCGTCGCCGAGGGCCTGGGCGAGCGTCAGGTTGAGGCCCAGCCCGCCGGCCACCGTCGCGGCGGCCGGGTGCGGCTCCTCGTCGAGCGCCAGCAGCGACAGCACGCCGCGCACCGGGGCCGCCCCGTCGAGCAGCTCGGCCAGGCCGGCCGCGACGGCGGCCCGGTCGGTGTCCTCCGGGTCCAGCACCGCGCCGAGCACGGTGGCGCCGCGCGCCTCCAGCAGGCCGAGCACGGCGGTCACCGGCTCGCTCTCGGCGGCGGCCGCCGGGGCCACCACCAGCCAGCCGCCCGCGAGTTCCGCGGCCGGGCGGCCGGCCAGCGGCTGCCACTCGACCCGGTGGCGCAGGGCGTCCGCGGCCGCGTGGCCGCGCCGGCGCCGGTGCCAGGCGGACAGCGCCGGGAGCACCGCGCCGAGCGCGTCGCGGGCCTCGCCGTCGAGGTGCAGCGCGCCGGCCAGGCCGTCCAGGTCGGTCTGCTCGACGGCCGTCCAGAAGCCGTGGTCGGCGTGGCCGGCGGCGGCCGCCGGGGTGGCGCCCTCCGGGGCCGCCAGCCAGTACCGCTCACGTTGGAAGGCGTAGGTCGGCAGGTCGGCGGGGTGGCCGCCCCAGTCGGCGGCGATCGCCGGCCAGTCCAGCGCGACGCCGTGGACGTGCAGTTCGGCCAGCGCCGTGGTCAGCGCGGTCTCCTCCGGCCGGTCGGCGCGCAGCAGCGGGAGCAGCAGGGCGCGGTCCGCGTCGGCGCCCAGGCAGTCCCGGGCGGCGGCGGTCAGGACGGCGTCGGGGCCGAGCTCCAGGTAGCGGCCGGCGCCCAGGTCGCGCAGCCGGGCGACGCCGTCGGCGAACCGGACGGCCGCGCGCACCTGCCGCACCCAGTACCGCGGGTCGGTGAGCTCCTCGTCGGCCTCGGCGCCGGTGACGGTGGAGACGACCGGGATGCGCGGGGCCGAGAACGTCAGCCCCTCGGCGACGGCCCGGAAGTCCTCCAGCACGGCGTCCATCAGCGGGGAGTGGAAGGCGTGGCTGACGTTCAGCCGCTTGGTCCTCCCGAACTTCCCGGCGACGGCGAGGACTTCGGCCTCGTCACCGGAGACCACCACGGACGTGGGGCCGTTGACGGCGGCGATGCTCACGTTCCCGGTGAGCAGCGGCAGGACCTCGGACTCGGAGGCCTTCACCGCGACCATCGCGCCGCCGGCGGGCAGCGCCTGCATCAGCCGGCCCCGGGCCGCCACCAGGGTGGCGGCGTCGTCGAGCGAGAGGACGCCCGCGACGTGGGCGGCGGCGAGTTCGCCGACCGAGTGGCCGACCAGGAGGTCCGGGCGCAGGCCCCAGCTGCTCACCAGGCGGAACAGCGCCACCTCGACGGCGAACAGCGCGGGCTGGGCGTACTCGGTGCGGTCCAGCAGGGCGGCGTCGGTGCCGAACACGACCTCGCGCAGCGGCCGGGCCAGGTGCGCGTCGAGCCGGTCGCAGACCTCGTCGAAGGCCGCCCGGAAGACCGGCCGGGCCTCGTACAGCTCCCGGGCCATGCCCAGGCGCTGGCTGCCCTGGCCGGTGAACAGGAAGGCGGTGCGGCCGGGCGCGGTGCCGGAACCGCGGACCACCCCGGCCCCGGTGCCGTCGGCGACGGCCGCCAGCCCGGCGAGCAGCTCCGCACGGTCGGCGCCGACCACCACCGCCCGGTGGGCGAAGGCCGAGCGGTGCACGGC
>NZ_JBEXJK010000745.1:0-1791 GCF_040609095.1 Kitasatospora sp. NPDC004799 | reverse complement strand
ACCAGGGTGCCGAGCGGGCGGTGGCCGACCGCGACGGCGGCCAGCGCGGCGCCGAGCTCGGCGGTGGTGCGGGCGGAGCGCAGGCCGTCGGCGAGCGCGTCCAGGCCCAACCGGACGGCGCGGTCCAGCAGTTCGGGCTTGCCGCGGAAGTGCCGGTAGAGCGCGGGCGCGGTGATGCCGACGCCGGCGGCGACCTCGGTCATCGAGACCTGGTGGTAGCCGCTGCGGTGGAAGCGGTCGGCGGCCACGGCCAGGATCTGGGCGCGCCGCCCGGGCGGCCGTCGGACCACCATGACGACCCCCTCCTCCCATCGGCCGGGCACCGGTGCGGTACCGGAGCGACGCCGGGGCCGGTCCCGGACCGGCGTCGACGGAAGGCTAGCAAGGATTCACTTCACGCCCCCGCCGGCCTGGCCCCGCACAGCTTCTCGCGGCGAGCCGACCCTGGACAGCCGAAGCTACCCCGGATTAACTTGTGAGGCCATCACCAGGCACGTTCCGCCCCGGCCGGCAGCCCCGGCCGGTGCCGTCGAAGGGAGCGCCGCCGTGCGCCGCACCGTGTTCACCGAGGACCACGAGGCCTTCCGGGAGACCATCCGGGACTTCATCGCCAACGAGGTCGTCCCGGTCTACGAGAGCTGGGAGGCCGAGGGCCACCCGCCGCGCGACTTCTACCGGCAGCTCGGCGCGCTCGGCGTCTACGGCATCGAGGTGCCCGAGGAGTACGGCGGCGCGGGCGAGAGCGGGTTCAAGTACCAGGCGGTGATCGCCGAGGAGACCGCCCGGGCGGGCGTGAGCTTCGGCTCCTCCGGCGTGCACACCGGCCTGGTGCTGCCGTACCTGCTGGAGTACGCGACCGAGGAGCAGAAGCGGCGCTGGCTGCCCGGCTTCGTCTCCGGCGACATCATGACCGCGATCGCGATGACCGAGCCGGGCGCCGGCTCCGACCTCGCGGGCATCTCCACCACCGCGCGGCTCTCCGAGGACGGCACCCACTACGTCCTGAACGGCGCCAAGACCTTCATCACCGGCGGCGTGCTGGCCGACCTCGTCCTGGTGGTCTGCCGCACCGCCCCGTACGACCCCGAGAACCGCCGGGCCGGGCTGTCCATCCTCTGCGTGGACACCACCTCGGAGGGCTACACCGTCGGCCGCAAGCTGCAGAAGATCGGCCTGCGCACCTCGGACACCGCCGAGCTGGCGTTCAGCGACGTCAAGGTGCCGGTGGAGAACCTGCTCGGCGAGGAGGGGCGGGCCTTCTCCTACCTGACCCACAACCTGGTCCAGGAGCGGCTGGCGATCGCCGTCGGCGCGTACGCGGCGGCCGCGGCGGCGGTGCGGTTCGCGGTGCAGTACGTCAAGGACCGCAAGGTGTTCGGCAAGGCGGTGGCCGAGTTCCAGAACACCAAGTTCGTCCTGGCTGACTGCGAGGCCCAGGTGGTGGCGCAGCAGTCGATGGTGGACCGGGCGCTGGAGCTGTACCAGAACGGTGAGCTGACCGTCGCCGACGCGGCCGCGGCGAAGCTGTTCTGCACCGAGTCGGCCTCCACCGTGATCGACAAGTGCCTGCAGCTGCACGGTGGTTACGGCTACATCCTGGAGTACCCGATCGCCCGGCTCTACACCGACAACCGGGTGTTCCGGATCTACGGCGGCACCAGCGAGGTCATGCGCAGCATCATCGCCAAGTCGCTCGGGCTGTAGGGCCGTTCGGGTCACCCGGGGCGGCCGGGGCCGCCGGGGCCGCCGGGGCCGCCGGGGCCGCGCTGGGGTACGGCCGGGAGGGCCGGC
>NZ_JBEXJK010000744.1:0-1792 GCF_040609095.1 Kitasatospora sp. NPDC004799 | reverse complement strand
GTTCAAGGCCGTGCTGCGCCGGCACCCGGTGCCCGGCGCGGCGAAGCTCTCCTCCCCGGCCGGCTTCCTGCTCCGGCCCCGACCGGCAGCCGCGGCCGGCACCCGGCTGCGGGTGGCCGCCGTCGCCCTGACCGCCTGTCTGGCGCTGAGCACCGGCGCCGCCCTGGACGCCACCGCCGACCTGCACCACACCGTGGAGGCGGCCCAGCAGGGCCCCGCCGCACGGCCCTGACCCCGCCCGCCCCCGCGCCCGGGCCGGTCCCGCGTTTTTCGTACCGCCCGGTATGCCGACTTGCCCGACCCCGTCCCCAGCGGCCCACCGCCCCCGTACGCTTTCGTCAGCGCGTCGGCCCCGACGCGTCCTCGAACGGCGGCGAGGAGCGAAGCGAGTGCGGCAGACCGGACGGCAGTCCCGACGGCCAGAGCGCCGCACCCAGCCGACCGCGGCGGAGCTGGCCAAGGTCCACGACCGCACCCTCGCCGACGCCGCCGCCCGGGAACTGGCCGTCCCCGCCCGCCCCGAGGAGGCCGACGGCCCCGGCCGGCCCGAACCCCGCCCCGAGATCGGCGACTCCTGGGCCCGGCTGCGCCGCCTCGGCCTCGACCCCGACACCGGCGCCGCCACCGTCCTGCTGGGCCCCGGCGAAATCGAACACCGCCGCCGCACCAGCGGGCTCGACACCGTCCTGCCGGTGCTGCGCGAGACCCTGCTGGAGGTGGGCGGCGCGGCCCCGCTGCTGCTGGCCGTGGCCGACGCCGAGGGCCACGTGCTCTGGCAGGAGGGCGAGCGCGGCCTGCGCCGCAGCGCCGACCGGATCGGCTTCACCACCGGGGCCCGCTGGGTCGAGGAGAGCGTCGGCACCAACGGCATCGCGGTCGCCCTGCGCGCCCGGCGCCCGATGCACGTCCACTCCGCCGAGCACTACCTGCGCAGCCACCACTCCTGGACCTGCGTGGCCGCGCCGGTGCGCGACCCCGGCACCGGGCAGCTGGTCGGCGCCGTCAACCTGAGCGGCCCGGCGCACAGCGTCCGCCCGTACCTGCTGCAGCTCACCGCCACCGCCGCCCGGCTCGCCGAGACCGAGCTGCGCGCCCGGCGGCTGGAGGCGCTGCACCAGCTGCGCGCCCTGGCCGCCCCGCTGCTCGCCCGGGTCGGCGGCCCGGCCCTGGTGGTGGATGCCGCCGGCTGGACCGCCGCCGCGGCCGGGCTGCCGCCGCCCAGCCGGCTGCGGATGCCCAGCGAGGGCTGGACCCCGGCCGCCGTGCACTGGGTGCCTGGCCTCGGCGAGTGCGCCCTGGAGCCGCTCGCCGACGGCTGGCTGGTGCGCCCGGTCCGGCCGGCCGAGCCGGACGGCTCCGGCACGGTGACCGCCGAACAGGCCGAGGGCGCCCACCTCCGGCTCGACCTGCGCCGCCCGGACCGCCCCGAGCTGTCCGTCCGGGGCGCGGCCGACAGCTGGTCGCACCCGCTCAGCCCGCGCCACGCCGAGCTGCTGCTCCTGCTCGCCACCGGACGCGAGGGCAGCACCGCCGCCCAGCTCGCCGAGGCGCTGTTCGGCGATGCGGGCCGGACGGTCACGGTCCGCGCCGAGCTGTCCCGGCTGCGCCGCTACCTGGGCGGGCTGCTGGCCCACCGGCCGTACCGGATCGCCGAGTCGGTGCTGGTCACCGTGGACGGGCCGGCGGACCCGTACGACCTGCTGCCCGCCTCCTCGGCCCCGGCCGTCCGGCGGCTGCGGGCCGCGCTGGCCGCGGGGACGGCCCGGCTGCCCGGCGCGCCGCCGCCGCTGGC
>NZ_JBEXJK010000743.1:0-1794 GCF_040609095.1 Kitasatospora sp. NPDC004799 | reverse complement strand
GTCGCGATCGCCGGAGCGATCGCCCTGCAGACCCTCTTCCTCGGCATCAGCGCGCTGTACGAGGACCGCGTCAGGCCGCTGCCCGCCACCGGGCCGTACCAGCAGTCGGTCACCTTCCCCGGCGGCGCGCCCACCGCCGACGCCCTCGCCGACCGACTCGCGCACACGGCCGGCGTCAAGGCCACCGCGGCGTACACCGGAATGTTCCTGGAGAGCGACGCGGTCAAGTCCTGGCAGCTGCCCAGGGTCCGGATCGCCTCCTGCGCGGTGCTGCGCGGCTTCGCGACCCTGCCCGACTGCAAGGACGGCGACGCCTTCACCGTCCAGGGCCCGACCGAGCGGCCGGACGCCGACCCCGTCGCGCCCGGGACGATCGTCCGCCCGGCGTACTTCCGGGGCACCGGCGAACCGGCGGCCTTCCCGCTGCCCGCCGTGACCGCCGCCGTCCCGCCCGTCGAGGACGCCGACCCGAACGGGCGGATCGGGGGCGGCCTGCTGCTCCTCACCCCCGCCGCCGTCCCGGCCGAGGTGCTGCGCGGGCAGCCGGCCACCGTCCTGGTGTCGCTCGCCGACGGCCTGGCGGACCCGAGGGAACAGCTGACCACCGCGGTGATGGCGATCGACCCGCAGGCCCGCACCGAGTTCCCGCTCGACCCCTCGCCCGACTCCACCTACCTCGCCGTCAAGCGCTTGCTGACGGCGGGATCGGCCCTCACCCTCCTCCTGGTCTCGCTCAGCCTCCTGGTCGGCCAGCTGGAACGCTTCCGCGAACAGCGCCGCGTCCTGGGCGTCCTGAACGCCGTCGGCACCCGCCGCCGCGTCCTGGGCCTGTCGGTGCTGTGGCAGACGCTGGTCCCGATGGCCCTGGGCCTGGCGCTGGCGGCCGTCGGCGGCCTGCTGACGGGGGCGGCGCTGCAGTACTCGGCGGGCCTGCCGTTCAGCGCGGACTGGGGCTCGATGCTCGCCATGACGGCGATCGCGGCGGGCGCCGTCCTGCTGACGACCGTCCTCGGGCTGCCGTAACTCCTGCGGCTGATGCGGCCGGAGACGCTGCGCCACGAGTGACGGCGCCGGCTCGGATCAGGGTGGGAGCGCGGCCCGGGCCGCGCTCCCACCCGTCGCGCTGACCCGGGTGAGTCCCAACTGCCAGGAGCCGGCCGCGACGTCGACGCCGTTGCGGGCGCCGAGCTCGCGCCGGACGTCGCCGAGGCGGGTCTTCAGGGTGGAGAGCGTGACGACGAGGGCGGCGGCGACCTCGCCGTTGGTCACTGCTGGTGGACGCGGTGACCGTGGTCGCCGTGACCGCACCGGTCCTCTGGGCCTACGGTGGGAACCGCCTGCGCCCGCCGTCGCCGCCGTCGCCGCCGCCCACCAGCGGCACCGATCGGCCCGGCTCGGCGCCCGGGCGTCGATGACGTACCCGACCGCACGTGAGGGAGACGGGCCCCGAGGCCCGTGCGAAAGGATGCTTCTTGCCGTTCACCCTGTCCCACCCCGCGGCCGTACTGCCGCTGCTGCGGCGGCCGTTCAGCCGGGCCGCACTGGTCGCGGGGGCCGTCGCACCGGACCTGCCCTACTTCGTCGGCACCGCGGGCCTGCCCGTCAGCGCGCAGTCCTGGTACGAGCCCCTCACCAACGCCACGACCACCCACACCCTGCCCGGTGCCCTCACCGTCGGCCTGCCCTGCACCCTCGCGCTGTGGGCGCTGGCCCTGGCCGGCCACCGCCCGCTGGCCGCCGTGCTGCCGCTGCCCGTCGCCCCGGCGCCGGACCGCAGTGCGGGCGTGCTGGTCC